>JAKABC010000011.1 GCA_021802025.1 Actinomycetes bacterium | reverse complement strand
GGGACCCCAGGCGCCGATTGACGGCTACGCCCTGCCGGGCGACCGCGCGACGAAGTCGCTCTACGAGTCGATCGGCTGGAAGGCCCGACTGCTTACGATGCGCGCCGGCTGACCGGTCGGCGCACGTTCTTCGCCGGCGGCGGGGGAGGCGGGACCTTCATGCCCAGCAGCTTGGCGAGCTCGGGGATCGCCCCGGCGTTGTGGACCGCGACGGCCCGACTGGCCTCGTCGTCGGGGATGCCCGAGGGCTTCACGTTCCGCCGGATCGAGGTGTCGACGGCCAGTTCCACGACGGCGCGCCACTTAGCCGGGTCCTGATCGGCGCGGAGGAACTCCGAGGTGAGCGCGACCACTTTCGCGGCCACCTCCGCGCTCACGCGCGTCGACACGTCCGGGGGACGGCCCACGAGGGTCAGCGCCTCGGCCACGTCGCCGGACTCGATGGCCTTGTCCAACTTCTCACCCCACTGGATCCGCAGGGCCTCCACCCGATCGTGCAGCGCGGCCTGGAGCTCTTTGAGCTGGGCCCGAGCCTCGTCGTCGAGTGAGACCGTCTTGGCCGAGGTCACGATCGCGCGCAGGTCCCGCAGGCGCAACTCCTTGCCGGCGCCGATGCCACCGGCCGCGCGGTCTTTCCACGCCGCCAAGTTCGTCCGGGGAAGCAGGTCCTCGGCGATGCGCTCGATGGTCGCGGGGTCGATCGTGGGGCGTCCCTGAGCGCTCGCGTTCTTGTTCTGGGTCTCAACGGCCGCCCGGACCGCGGGCATCCCGCCCCGCAGGAGTTGCTCGGCGACCGGCAGCTGCTCGGGGGAGAGGGTAGCGAGCAGCGCGTTGCGGTGCGTGGTCGTCATCGGCGGGGTCACGGGTCCCCGACGCTCCGAGCGTCCCTCACGCGGTCGCCCGCCCTCGGGTCGGGGTGACCGCGCCGGCCGTTCGCCGGGTCTACGGGCCGAACGCTCACCCTCGCGGCGCGCCGGGCGCTCACCCTCGCGTCGCGCGGGCCGTTCGCCCTCGCGCCGGGGCGCTCGCTCACCCTCGCGGCGCGGTCCACGCTCGCTGTCGCGACGGGCGGAGCGCTCGCCCTCGCGACGCGGGCCCCGACCCTTGGGGGCGTAGGTGACGGTTACGTCCGGGCCCTTCGCGTCACGGGCGATCAGCTCGAGCTTCTCGTGACGCGGGTCGAGGGGCGACGCGGTCTTGGGTGGGGCGACCGAGAGGACCTCGAACCCTTCCATGAACTGCTCCACGTCGGCGCGGTAGACACCGCCCACGACGGGTCCACCCGGCACGAGTGAGGCGGGGACGACACCCTTGGGTAACTTGGCCCCGGCGGCGCGCCACGTGGCGACCTCGCCGTTCAGGCTGGTGATTTCGATGTCAATCCGCCGAGACATAGCCCACCAACAGTACTCGGTCACCGCAAGTGCCACGGTCGCCGGTCCCTAGTCGTGTCTTAGATTCGCCCTCTAGCATGGGCCGGTGACCGACTCGCCCGACGCGAACGATCCACGATCCCCGGAAGGGACCGACGCCTCACGCGAGGTCAACCCGGACTCCCACCCGCCCGGTGAGCCCACGTCCGCGAGCGAGGCACCGGTCTTCGTGACGACGTCCACCGGCGCGGAGGAGTGGGTAGCGCCCGAACCGACCACCGACGCGGTCGCGTCGTCCTCTCCGACGGCGACGCCCGCGACGGTGAGCGTGGTGTCCTCGACGCGCCGGCGGCGCTCACGGGCGGCGTGGTCGTCACGGTTCTCCCTCTTGCTCGTCGCCGCCCTGGTGGGCGGCCTCGCCGGGCACTACGCCGCCCCGTCGGCCACCAGCGCCCTCAGCGTCAATGTCTCCACCCAGGGGCCGGGCGCCGGGGTCTTGCCCGGCGGGGTGTCGATCCCCAAGCTCGTCCAGCACGCCCTGCCCACGATCGTGAGCATCAACGTGCGCGGCGCCGGGGGCGACGACCAGGGCACGGGGATGATCATCACCGGCAACGGGCTGGTAGTCACCAACAACCACGTCATCGCCAACGCCGTCCAGTCCGGGACCATCACGGTGACCCGCAGCGGGTCCACCAGAGCCCTCCCGGCGACCCTCGTGGGGACGAACCCGATTGACGACGTGGCGCTGATCCGGATCGACAACGTCCACGGTCTGCCCACGGTGACCTTCGGAAACTCCAACGCCCTCCAGGTGGGTGACGCCGTCGTGGCCATCGGCAACGCCCTCGGGCTCGCCGCCGGCACCCCCACGGTGACCCAGGGGATCGTCTCGGCCCTGGGTCGGACCGTCACGGCCGGCTCGAGCACCTCGACCGAGACGCTCACCAACATGATCCAGACCGACGCCGCCATCAACCCGGGCAACTCGGGCGGACCCCTCATCGACTCCGCGGGCGACGTGATCGGGATGAACACGGCCGTCGCCGGGACCCTGGCCAGCGGTGAGAACACCCAGAACATCGGCTTCGCCATCCCGTCGGCCACCATCCTCTCGCTCCTGCCTCAGCTGAAGGCCGGTCAGAGCGTCGCGAACCACGGGGCGTTCATGGGCGTGGAGATCGAGTCCAACAACCCCCAGCTGGCCCAGCAGTACGGCTTCTCGGTGACGACCGGAGCGGTCGTGATCAGCGTCATCGCGGGCACGGGGGCCGCCGCCGCCGGTATTCGCCAGGGTGACGTCATCGTCGGGATCAACTCGACGACCATCCAGAACGCCCAGGACGTGACCCAGGTTCTCTCAGCCTTGACTCCGGGCGACGTCATCAGCCTGCACGTCGTGCGCGGGACGAAGCACCTCGTCCTACGGGTCACCCTTGGCCGACAGCCCAAGAGCTAAACGCGCAGCAAGAACACCGGAGTCTCGCGGGGCCCAGCGGAAACGGCGGTCGCGGCGGGCGAGTTGATCTGTACAGGGGTAAGAGCCTCGAGCGTGAGGACACGAGTAGGTCGATGAAGGGATTCGTAGCGTCTCGTGGCCTCTACGCGATGATGGCGTTCCTCACGATCGTCGCCGCTCCGGCGAGCGCGACGACGCGCGCGCACCCGACGCCACCGGGGGAGCGCACCGTGCGCCCCGCCCACACCGGCTTGGTGTCACTGTGCTCCGGGACGAACCCGGAGCGGGTGTCTCGTCTCACGCTCACTCGGTCCCGTCCTCCCAACCCTGAGCGCTTCTCCTTTCCCGCGGTCGTCGAGAGCTCCCGGACCACGCGCATCCGCGACCTGGCCACGATCGTGTGTCACCTGCCCCGGGTTAGTGGCGTCTACCAATGCCCCCTGGCGTGGAGCGCGACCTACGCGCTGCGCTTCTCCGTACCGGCGGCACCGCCGGACACGCGTGTTCGGGTGATCCACTACGACCCGACCGGGTGCAGCTGGATCAGCGGTGCGGGTCCGACCCGGTGGAGCTCGCCGGCCTTCGTCTCGGCTCTCGGTTCCGCTCTCGGGCTGCCCCACGCGAACGTCACCACCTTCACCGGTACCCTCACACGGAGCTGAGGGTTCACCCACCTCTCCAAGAGTCGCGACTCTCGTGGCGACCACAGCCGGGATGGGCCCCTCATCGCACGACGCATCGGCTCGCTGGGGCGCCGATCGCGCCGCGACCCCTCTCGGAGATCAGAGCAGGGTCGCTAACCCGCCGTCGACCGGCAGGACCGCTCCGGTGACGTAGGCCGCAGCGGGGGAGGCGAAGAAGATCGCGGCCCCGGCCATGTCCGCGGGACGGCCGATGCGCTTCATCGGGGCCGCCGCGGCGATCTCGTCGCCGAACGCCTCGAGAGTGGCGTGCATCATCTTCGATTCGAAGGGTCCCGGCGCGATGGCGTTCACCGTCACCTTCGGGGCCAAGTACTTCGCGAGGTGGCGCGTCAGCTGGTGTACCGCAGCCTTAGAGGCCGAGTAGGCGTAGGTCTCCATGGCCGGGACCCGTAGACCGTCGATGGAACCGATGTTGATGACTCGGGCGGGGGAGTCGGCGGTGCCCGAGGCCTCGAGGAGGGGCCGCAGGAACTTCGTGAGGTGGAAGACGCCCTTCACGTTCAACGAGAGGACCCGCTCGAAGGCCGCCTCGTCGTAGTCGGCCATCGGGGCGCCCCAGGTGGCCCCGGCGTTGTTCACCAGGACGTCTAGGCGTGACTCGCGTCGAGCGATCTCCTCGGCGAGGGCGCGACAGCCCGCTTCGGTGCTCAGATTCGCCTCGATGAACGTGCAGGGGCCAAGTGCACTCAGTTCGGTGGCCAGTGCGGTGCCGACCTCAGCCTTGCGTGAGGAGATGTAGAGGCTGGCCCCGGCCTCGAGGAAGCCCCGCGCGATCATCTCGCCGATGCCCCGGGTCCCCCCGGTCACGAGAACCGTCTTGCCACTGACGTCGAAGAGTCCGTCCATCGGGCGAAGTGTAGACGCGGTCCCCCGGTGGGGAAGTGGTCTCCCCTAGTTCGAGACGCGCAGGACCGTCTGAGAGGCGACCGCCACGGCGTCGTGGGTCGTGGGCGCCCACTCCGCCCGGATCCGCCAGACCCCGGTCGAGGTGAAGTTGAACGCGCACTCCACCTGGCCCTGGCGCACGGCCTGGAAGCCGCAGACGAGGTTGGAGCTCTGCGAGTTCGCCGGGGCGATGGCGACCATCCGCACGACGCCACCGGCGTCACCGGTGAGCGACAAGACGTCGGCGGTGATGTTGAATCCGTTGTGCGAGACGCTCGCGGGCTGGCTGTTGTCGCTGAAGTCGAAGGCCAGGATCACCGGCGCGTCAGAGACGGCGTGGGCCGCCTGGGCGCCGGCCGTGCCGCCCAGCAGGCCCAGGGGGGCCAGGGCCAACAGGGTCATCGCGACCAACCGACGCATGACCCGATGATACCAGGGGTTTCGCGGTATCACGCCGATAATAGACGTTATGTAAAGTAACGGCGCGTGAGCCGACGTCTCAGATTTTGATGGGCCCTTGCTCGGACTCGCTCAGGCCCGAGAAGTCCGCACTCCCCGTGGGCAACGTGGGCATGACACCGGCCGCGACGAGTCCGACGACGAGGATGACGATCGCGGTCCACGGAGCCCAGATCGTGGGCGCGGTGACCTTGTAGATCGCGCCGTAGATGGCCGCGGCCGTCACGAGGAAGCCGGCCAGACAGGCGAGCGTTAGTTGCCAGGTCTTGTCGCTAGCGCGGAGCCCTCGCACCGCCCCCACGGCGATGAGGAGGTAAATCACCGCAATCGCAAAACCCCCGAAGGTCGACATCCACGAGAACATCGAGACGTACTCGGGCGTGTTGGGCAGGGCGAAGGCGCTCGACCACACGACGAGGGCGATAACGACCGCGTAGGCGAAGAGGACGAAGAGGCTCGCCCCGAGCGGTGTGCCGTGACGCGAGATCGAGGTCAGCGGGCGGGGCATCTTACGGTCACGCGCCAGGGCGAAGAAGCCCCGCGACCCCGACACCGCGCACCCGATGAGCACCGCGATCATGTCGAACACGACCACGAGCTCGACCAGTCGGCGGATCCCCACGCCCGCGAAGCCCCCGGCGGCGCGCGGGCCGGCCAGGGTGAAGAGAGGTGCCCCGGCGTTCTTACCGATCGCCGTGAGGCTGAAGTGGAACCCCGCGACCTGGGCGAACGAGCCGATGACGTAGAAGACACCGATTACCAGCACCGAAGTGAGCACGGCGCGCGGGATGTTGTGCTCGGGTCGCTCGGTCTCCTCCGCGAGGTTCGCCGACGTCTCAAAGCCCGTGAAGAGGAGCACGCCGTAGAGGACGCCGAACAGGACGCCCGTCCAGTGGGTCGGTGACCCGCTCGGCGAGAACCCCGACGCGATGTGGTGCAGTCCCCCGCTCTTGACGATGACAAAGATCGAGTAGACGAGCACGACCGACACCGAGATCACCGCCAGGGTGAGCTGCACTCGGGTCGACAGGGCGACGCCGAGGTAGATGATTGTCCCCACGAGCAGGAACAAAAGGACGTCCCACGCCCAGTACGGCAAGGGGGTTGCGTTGAACTCGCCCTGGATGGTGTCGTGGATGGTCCCGCCGATCATGGGCAGGATGCCCGCACCGAGCGCCAGGATGCCCGCGTAGTACAGCCACCCGGCCGCCGAACCGACCCGGCCGCCGAGGCCGTCGGTCACGTAGTCGTAGAGCGAGCCGGCGGCCTGGATCTTGCGCGTGTACTCGGCGATGATCCAGCCCAGCCCGAGGACACCGACCGCCGCGATGACCACCGCCAAGGGCGCCGCCGTCCCGGCCCCCTTACCCGAGGCGCTCACGATACCCACGACCAGTGGCACGAGGAACGCGATCGAAAAGACCGGTCCCATCAGTCCCACCGACTGGGCCACCGTGTCGATCAGGGTCAGCCGGCGCTTGCCACCGAGCTGGGTCCGTTTCGCCGTCTCTGGCGCCATCACTCCCCCTTGCCGGCACGTCCCCCCGGCGCGCACGTTCGCACGAACGTAAGGGGTCAAACGACCCCTGTCAAGGCGCTACCTGAGACGACGCTGTGCTTCTGAGACGACCCAGCGGAACGCGGCGTCGGGCGCGTCGAGCAACTCGGGGTGCCACTGCACCGCCAGGACCTCGCCGTCGGCACTCTCGAGTCCTTCGATGACACCGTCGGGCGCCTTCGCCGAGACGACGAGCCCCTCCCCCACTCGCTCGACCACCTGGTGGTGCAGGGAGTTCACTTCGAGCGCAGACGGGTAGAGCTCGGCGAGGCGGGTGCCCTCCACGACCGAGACGTCGTGGGTCCGCAGTCGGCCGTCGCTCTCGAAGCGGGGGTGGCCCACCCCCTCGGTCACGGTTACGTCCTGGACGAGGGTTCCCCCCCGCGCGACGTTAACCAACTGCAGGCCCCGGCAGATGGCGAGGACCGGGATCGCCCGGCGTTGCGCGGCGTCGAAGAGTGCGAGCTCCCACGCGTCGCGTTCGGGCTCCACGTCGCCCAGGCCGGGCTCGGGCGTCGCCCCGTAGCGGGTCGGCTCGAGATCGGCACCGCCGGAGAGGACGAGACCGTCGATACGGGCGGCGACCTCGTCGACGTCGGCGTCACGCGACAGTTCGACGGGTACCCCCCCGGCCAGGGCGATCGAACGCGTGTAGTCCGAGAAGTGCAGGTCGAAGGTGAGCCCGTGCATCGCCGGGGGCAGGTGGTCTCCGAGGTAGGCGGCGGGCCAGCGCCGACCCGTCACACCGATGAGCGGACGACTCATCCAGCCAGTGTACGGGTCGGGGGGTGTGGTGTAATGAACGCGTCGTTTGGAAGCAAACATCCTCGGGGGGTCCCATGGCCGACGTGCTCGCCGACATCGTCTCGCACGACACCTACGTCGACGGGGTGCCCCGCGCCACGTTCGCCCACTTGCGCGCCCACGACCCCGTGCACTGGACCGAGGAGCCCGACGGTCGGGGGTTCTGGAGCCTGACCAAGTACGACGACGTCCTGCTCGCCAGTCGCTCCACCGACGTCTACTCGAGCCGCTACGGCATCCGACTCGAGGACATGACCCCGGAAGAGACCGAGGCCCGCCGGACCCTCATGGAGATGGACCCGCCCGAGCACACCCGGCTGCGCCGCCTGGTCAGTCGCCCCTTCGCCCCTAAGTCGGTCAACGAGTACGAGGCGGTGGTGCGGGGTCTGGCCGGTGAGGTCCTCGACGCCCTTGACGGGGCCCGCGAGTTCGACTTCGTCTCGCGGGTCGCGCGCGAGCTGCCCATGCGGATGCTCGGCCGCCTGCTGGGACTGCCCGACGGTGACCTCGACTGGCTCGTCCAGCGCGGCGACGCCCTGATCGGCAACTCCGACCCCGACTTCACCGACTTCGTGGTCGACCGGGTCGACACGACCGACTACCGTTTCCTCCCCTTCCGCAGTCCGGTCTCGCTGGAGCTCTTCGCCTACGCCGAACGCGCACTGGCCGACCGGCGCCTCCAGCCGACCCACGACATCCTCTCGGCTCTCCTCGAGCCCACCTCGGACGGCGAATCCCTCGACGACCTCGCGCTGAAGAACTTCTTCACCCTCATGGTGGCGGCCGGCAACGACACCACCCGCTACACCATGACCGGAGGACTGCAGGTCCTCATGGACCGTCCCGACCTCCTCGTGCGCATCCCGACGATGACCCTCGAGGAGCGCAAGCTCCTAACCGACGAGATCCTGCGCTACACGACGGTCACCATGCACTTCCGCCGGACCCTCACGACCGACGTCACCGTCCGAGGTCAGGCGATGAGGGCCGGGGACAAGGTCGTCTTGTGGTACGCCTCAGCCAACTTCGACGAGGACCACTTCGACTCCCCCGAGGAGTTCCGGGCCGACCGAAGCCCCAACGACCACGTTTCCTTCGGCCTGCACAGCCCCCACCTCTGCCTCGGCTCTCACCTCGCCCGCCTCGAGATTAGAGTCCTGCTCGAAGAGATCGCCCGTCGCTGGTCGGGCGTTGAGGCGGCCGGCGCTCCCGAACGGCTGCGCTCCAACTTCATCAGCGGGGTGAAGAGACTCCCGGTGCGGGTCACCTGGCGCTGAACCCCTCTAACTCGCCAAACCCAGAGCGAGTCCCGCACCGGCGACGACGAGACCGACCACCACACTTAGACCGAGGTTAAGCCCGGCCTGGAGGTACTCACCCTCCTCGATCAGGCGCACCGTCTCGAAACTCCACGTGGAAAACGTGGTGAACGCACCGCAAAATCCCGTGCCGAGAAACGCTAGCCACTCAGATGAAAGGTGACCGGCCAGTGAGAGGCCAACGAACAGGCCCAATAAGAGCGAACCGGTGGCATTGATGGCAAACGTGCCCAGTGGAAAGTCGCTCTCCCAGCTATCGGAGATTCGTCGATCGACGAGGAAACGTGAGGGTGCGCCAACGAGGCCACCGGCCGCCACCGCCAACGTCGTCATGAGAGTCATGGTGGCTTCAGGCTCGCTGGACCCGGACGTCTTCAACGACGACGACCAGGCCATCGAGAAGGTCACTGTTCTCACTGACGAACGTGTCGATGGACGTCGGGTCGTCGACACAGATCAGGGCCAGGGACACATCCGACCGCAGAAGGTGCTGGTGGTGTACCACTCCACGGGCTCCCTGGCCCTCCATCGCCTCCACTAGAGTCGCACCCGCCAGGCCCGACTTCTTCGCCCGGGCCAGGATGAGAGTCGCCAGGGAGCGGTGGCGACTCAGGTCCCCACTGCGCAAGAGGACGGTCAACCGTCGGGCCGGTTGGGGTTGCGACGACAGGGTCACTCCATCTGCTCGTTCAATCGGTGCTCGAGCCGAACGATCACCCGCGCTAGAACTATCCCCGCGACCACGGCCGCCATACCGACCACGAGACTCGCCACGATGTACAGGGTCGCCATGACGACGTCCCCATTCCGCACGAGTAGGTCCGCGTCGACTACGTACGTCGAGAACGTCGTGAATCCACCGAGGAAGCCCGTGACGATCAAGGGCCGGGCCAGTCGAGCCCGGGGGAACTTTTCGAGCAGGAGGATAAGGATGAATCCGATGAGGGCGCTGCCCACGACGTTCACCCAGAACGTCGACCAGGGGAAGCCCGACGCGTCCGAGGTGACCACCGTCGCCACCGCGTAGCGACAGAGGGATCCGGCCGCCCCCGCCAGGCCGATTGTCACGACGAGCGTCCGATCGGCCCGACGCCGACGGGTAGCCCTTCCCCGGAGATTCCCCTGACGCACCACTTGATCAGGGTCGATGGGGAGTATGGCCCGCCGTCGAGCCCGGCCCCGTCCCATGCCGCCCCTCATCTCGAGCTCCTCGCTAACCCACGTCGCACTGCTCGGCGCAGGCGTGGTGTGCCGC
Source organism: Actinomycetes bacterium (assembly GCA_021802025.1). Taxonomy (GTDB): domain Bacteria; phylum Actinomycetota; class Acidimicrobiia; order Acidimicrobiales; family RAAP-2; genus RAAP-2. Next base: position 11,307 of record JAKABC010000011.1, on the reverse strand, counting down.
CCACGGCGTTCGCCGTCGAGACTATCGCGCGTCCGCGCCAACTCCTCACGTGGGTTGACCCACGTCAACTCAGGGTGTAGACGTGGGGCGCGAGGTGGCGACGTGGTCAACTGGACGAGTGCGGTAAGGCTGATGGTCTTCTTGACCGAGGACGACCGCGTCGACCACCGACCGGCTGCCGATGTTTTGCTACGACGCGCGCACGAGCTCGGAATCTCCGGGGCAACGGTGTGGCGCGGTGTTGAAGGATTCGGGCGTTCGGGCCACGTGCGAGCGGCCCGGCTCCCCGATCTGGCGCGCGGTCTCCCCCTCGTGCTCGACGTCATCGATGAGGAGGGCGCCATCGAGACACTCATCGGGGCGGTCGGAGACACGGTGCCGGGCGCCCTTGTGGTGACCCAGTCTGTGCGTGTGTCTCACGGTTCCTGAGACATCACTTCGCCCAGACCGGATTGGCTCGCACCAGCGCGACGGTCGACGCTACACTGGCCGCACCAGGAGGTATCTGGCACCGGATGACAGCCCCGGTGGGCCACGGCCCGAACCGCTCGCCCATGCGAGCTGATGGCTTCTACGTCGTAGGAGTCGTCGTGGAGGTTCGGGGTGACCGAGGTGGAGCTGGCACCAGCCGTCATTCAGGCGCTGCAGGACGTCACCATCGCGCTGGGTGCCCCACTGGTCAGCGGAGCGGTCGCCACGATTGAGGCCCGCCTCCAGGGACGCCGTGGACCCCGCGTGCTGCAGCCCTACTACGACCTCATCAAACTCTTCCAGAAAGAGACCGTCGTGCCGGAGGGGTCGAGTTGGGTCTTCCTCGGCGCGCCGATCGTCGCGTTCGCGAGCTACCTCATCGTCCCACTTCTCATCCCCGTCCTCACGACCTACGGACTCCCTCTGGGCTACATGGGCGACATCCTCGGCGGCGGCTTCGTCCTAGCGCTCGCTGGCTTCGTGGTCGCCCTGGCCGCCACTGAATCGGGCGCCCCGTACGCTCAGCTCGGCGCCAGTCGAGCCATGACCTTCGGCGCTCTCATCGAGCCCACGATCTTGTTCGTGGTCTTCGCCGTCGGCATCATCACGTCCACGGATCTCCCCTACGCACTCGCGGCGTCGCTGCGTACCGGCTCGAGCGAGATCGTTCGGCCCGCGCACGTCCTAGCGGCCGTTGCCTTCTTCCTCGTTGTCCTGGCCGACACCGGGCGAGTCCCGGTGGAGACTCACTCGGGGACCCTGGAATTCGGGATGATTGACGAGGGTCGCGTCCTGGAACACTCCGGTGCCCCCTTCGCGTTGTTGAAGTGGGGTTCGGCGATGAAGCAGCTGATTCTCTACACCATCTTGATCGACGTCTTCCTAGCCCCCTGGGGACTGGCAGCCAGTCAGGCCCTCGGCCCGGTCCTCTTCGCCATTCCGGCGCTCCTGGTTAAGGCGATCGCCGTCGGAACCATCTTCGCCTTTATCGACAACTCCTTTTCCAAACTACGGCTGTTCAAGATCACTGAGTTCCTCGCCGCCGCCTTTGCGCTGGCGGCGATGGCGGTGCTCATCTTCTATCTGGGTGGCGGATGATGCCCTCTGTCGCTCCTTCGACGTTCGCCGGAACGGCGAACGTGATCGCCGTGATCGTGTTGCTCACGGAGTTCGCCATGTTGCGGGCTCCCCTGCTTCGATCACAGGTCCGCCTCTACGCCTTCCAGTCCCTGGTCGTCACGGCGTTGGCCGTGTTCGTTGCGGCCACTCGTCACATCGACTCGCTCTACGTCCTCGCGGCACTCTCGTTCACCCTCAAGGTGATCATCGTCCCCCGGGTCGTCACCCGCCTCCTCTCGCGCGCGAACGTGAGTCTCGCCGGTAACTCCTCACTGGGCGTGGCCACCATGACGCTCATCGCCATCGCGATCTCCGTCTTCGGCTTCTTCTCGGTGGGCGCCCTCAATCTACGCTCACCGGTCCTCCCGGAGGCGGCCCTCGCCGTATCGGTGGGGGTAATCCTCGTCGCTTTCGTCCTGATCATCTTGCGTTCCGACGTGGTCAGCCAGGCCGTCGGCTTCTTCTCACTCGAGAACGGTGTGTCCATGGCGAGCCTCGTGGTCGCGTCGGGACTTCCCCTCATCATCGACGTTGCGTTCCTCTTCGACCTGATGGTGGCCGTCGTGGTCTTCGGTGTCCTGATGCGCATCCATCACGCCCGTAACCGAACCTTGTCCACTGAGCCGCTGGATCAGCTGAGGGGCTGACGGTGCACCTCCTGCTCATCGCCCTCGTTGCCGTCCCCCTCGTACCCACGGTGGCGTGCCTGGTGGCCCCTCGCCGCTCCTCTCAGATCATTACCATCGTCGCCGCGGCGGTCGCGTTCGGGCTCACCGTCGCACTCATTCCCTACGCGGCGTCGCACGGTGCGCTCTCGACATCCATCTTGCGCGCCGATGCCGTCTCGGTCGTCTTCCTCCTGCCGACGACGTTCCTCTACCTCACGGCGGCCATCTTTTCGGTGGGCTATCTTCGCGCGACCGATGACCCACGGGGCCGACGCTACGTACGCCGTTTCTACGTGGGCTTCAACGTCTTCTGTTGGTCCATGGTCGTTGCTCCTCTCGTCAATGGTCTCGCCCTGCTCTGGGTGGCGATCGAGGTCACGACCGTCGTCTCGGCTCTCCTCGTCGCCATTGACGACACCGATGGTGCCGCGGAGGCGGCGTGGAAGTACGTCCTGCTGGCTTCTATGGGTTTGGGGGTTGCCCTCCTCGGAACCATCGTCATGTACTACGCCGGCACGAAAGCGTTCGGCCCCTCCTACGACCTCTCCTACGGCCGCCTCCTCGCCGGTGCGCCGCACTTCTCCCCGGATGCCGTCCGACTCGCCGACGTGCTCGCCGTCCTCGGTTTCGGAACCAAGATGGGCCTCGTCCCGGTCCACACCTGGCTCCCTGACGCCCACTCCGAGGCACCCACCCCCATCTCGGCCCTGCTCTCGGGGGCTCTCCTCACCACCAGCTTCTACGCCATCGTCCGCTTCTTTCAGATTTCCGAACGCGCTCTCGGGCCGACCTTCCCGCGGATTGTCCTTCTGGTGTTCGGTCTCGCCTCGCTCGCCCTCGCCGCGCTCTACGTCCTCAACCAGCGCGACCTCAAGCGCCTCCTCGCCTACTCCTCGGTCGAACACATGGGGATCCTCGCCATCGGCATGAGTTTCGCCGCACCACTCGCCCTCGTTGGCGTTCTCCTCCACGTCATCGCCCACGGTGCCGCCAAGGGCTCGGCCTTCTTTGGCGCCGGTTCGGTTGTGCGCAAGTTCGCGACCAAAGACCTCCGCCAGATCCGCGGCGGCGTCTCAATCCTGCCGTGGTCCGGGACCATGCTCGTCCTCGCGGTCCTCGCCCTTTCGGGACTCCCACCCTTTGGCATCTTCCGTAGCGAGTTCCTAATCGTGGCGGGAGGACTCCGTGACCCTAACGACGCCGTGGCGGCGATCCTTGTTGTCCTGGCCACCGTGGCCTTCTTCGGACTGTCCTGGTTCACGACGGAGACGATGCTCACTCCGGTTACCGGTACGGTGCCCCCGCGCGGCGAGGTGAGTGTCGCGATCGTCATCGCGATGCTGGTGGGAATGGTGGCTCTCGTGGTCCTCGGGGTACACGTACCCGGTGCCTTGAATCACTTGCTCGAACGTGGGGCCCGATCGCTCGAGGTATCGCGATGAGTGACGTCGCCACCCACGCGCTCTCGAGGGACGAGTTCGCATCGACGGTGACCGCCCGTGTCGCCCAAGGCGGGCGCCTCGCCCATCTCTACGCGCTCGCCCACGCGGGAGGATTCGCACTGCACGCGATTGTCGTGGGGCCCGAAGGCCCCCTCGACCTCGCCACGCTTCTCAGCGGACCGCCCTACGTCGTTGCGGCGCTCACCCCTCAGGTGCCCGCTGCGGACTGGTACGAGCGTTACCTCCACGATCTATACGGTCTCGAGGCACGCGGACACCCTGACCTCGATCCGCTCGTTCTCCCGCGCTCTAACGCAACGGGCCCGCCCCGACCCCCTCACCCCGCCACACTCCACCCGATCCCACCCGACACCACTCCCCTCCCCGCTCTGGTGCGGGGTGAGGGCATATTCACTATCCCCTACGGCCCGGTCCGCTCCGGTGTATTCGAGAGCGTCGAGTACGTCATCGAGACCACCGGCGAGGACATCCCGCGCGTCCAAACGCGGATCCACTACAAGCACCGCGCCCTCGAGGCGGCCTTCGACGGGCGATCGGCCCCCGACGGGCTCGTGCTCGCTGAACACGTCGAAGGCGTCGCCTCGATGGCGCACGCCGTCGCCTACGCCGGGGCGCTCGAGGCCCTGGCCGAGGTCGAGCCCCCGCCAGTGGCCCAGGCCACCCGGCTCGTACACGCCGAACTCGAAAGGGTTGTCAATCATCTGGACTCGACTCTGCGCCACACCGAGGCGGCCGGCCAGGCGGTGGCCCACGCCCGCCTCGCGGTCACGAAGGAACGAGTCCAGCGTCTGCGCGCGGCCCTGTGCGGGAGTCGGTTCTCGCGCGGAGTGGTAGTCCTCGGTGGGGTCAGTGCAGTACCGCCCGTGGACGACGAGACGTTTCGCGAGCTGGCGCGGTTAGAGATTGCGTGCCGCGACGATCTGCGTCGCCTGCTCGACACGCCTTCGTTCCTCGATCGCCTCCGCGGTACCGGTGTCCTTCCAGAATCCGTCGTGCGGGCCCACGGAGCTCTCGGACCGCTGGCGCGCGGCTCGGGTGTCGACGACGACGCTCGAGTCATGCGCCCCTACGGTCCCTACCGGGAGATCGCGGTCGTCCCGTCCGTCCAACGCGGAGCCGATGCCCTGGCCCGCCAGGTCGTACGCACCGAAGAGCTCCTCCACTCCTTCAGCCTTGTGCGTACGGGCCTCGAGGTGGTCCAGAGCGCATCGTCCGACGCCCTGGTGACACCCCTGCCCCCGAAACTGTCGGGCCACAGCCTCGGCTGGGCCGAGGCCCCCCAGGGCGAGGTGCTCTACGTGGTCGAAGCCGACGAGGGGCACCTTCGGGCGGTTCGGCCGCGCTCAGCGTCGTTCGTAAACCTCGCCCTATTCACCGCGGCGTTCCCGAGGGACATCACGACGGACTTCGCCTTCATCGAGGCTAGTTTTGGCCTCTCTGTCGCGGGGGCCGCCCTCTGATGCCCTGGGTCACGCGCGGACTGGCCGACGGAGTCGTAACGACGCGCTACCCCGCGCGACCCGACGGCTACGGCTCGGGATTCCGTGCCGCGGTAGTGGTGAACGGGACCCTCCCCGCGGGCAGATCCGACGCCGTTGTCGGTCTCTGTCCGACCGACGCCATCCGAGTCGCACGCGAAGTACCGGTGGTCGATCCCGATCGGTGCGTCCTGTGCGGCCGCTGCGTCGAAGCCCTCCCCGAGGTCTTCTCCTTCAGCCCCGCACTGGAGACCGCCCACCGTTCGCGACCTCTTGAGGCGAACAGCGACGGGCCCCTGGCGTCGACCCGAACGGCCCTAGCCACGCGCACCCGGGCTCTTCGCCGCTCGATATACGTCCGCCACGTGGATGCCGGCTCAGACGGATCCGAGGAGTGGGAGGTGGCAGCCCTTACCGGACCGATCTACGACGTCCAACGCCTCGGCGTCTACTTCACCGCTAGCCCCCGCCACGCGGACCTGCTCCTCGTTACCGGTGCGGGATCTGTCGCGATGGCCGAGCCGCTCCGGCGCACCTACGACGCGATGCCCGCGCCTAAGGTCGTCGTGGCGGTCGGTACCGACGCAGCTACCGGCGGCCCACTCCGCGCGAGCTACGCGGGCACCGTCGGCGTCACCGAGCTCATTCCCGTGGATGTCGTCGTCCCGGGTTCGCCACCGAGCCCGTTCTCCATCCTCCACGGAATCCTGCTCGCGGTCGGTCTACTCGACCCGGCGTCGACCAGCGCGAGAGTCCGGCCGTGATCGCTCTGGACCTCCTCTTCGCCGTCGGGGCCTTCACCCTGGGCGCACTCGTTGACGTCGCCCTCGGAGCCCAAACACGTCTGAGGGCCGCTCCCTACGCCTCGGCCCTGGTCGGCAGCGCCTTCGCCCTGGCCGCGGGGGTCCTCGCCCTGGTCCACGGGGGCCACGCCTACTCCCTGGGAAGGCTCTTCGGCCTCGGTCGCACGTCGATTGTGGTCGACCATCTCAGCGCGCTCTTCCTCACCCTCATCTTCTCGGTGGCCGCGGCGGTGTCGCTGTACGCGATCTCGTGGACCCGAGTCCTGTCCCCGAGTGCGCGCCGGGGCACCGCGCTCGGCTTCTGTCTCGTGCTCGCGGCGACCCTCGGGGTCGTGGTGGCCGGTGACGACTTCACACTGCTCTTCGCCTGGGAGATACTCACCGGCGCCTTCTACGTTCTCGCGGGCGCACGGCGGACCCACCTCGACCAGGCCCGGGCTGCGTGGCTCACCGTCGCGACCGGCAAGGTGAGCGGTGGTGCCCTCCTCCTCGGCGTCCTTCTCCTCGCCGGGCGCACCGGTCACTTCTCCCTCCACGCGTGGCGACTCGTGGGCGGAGGCGTCCACGACGCCGCTTACGCCCTGCTCGTCGTTGGTTTCGCCGCCAAACTCGGCCTCACCCCCTTCCAGGGCTGGGTACCCCGCGGCTATCGTGCGGCCGCCGGGCCGGCGCGCGCCCTCATGGCCGGGGTCGCGGTGAACGTGGGCGTCTACGGGCTGTGGAGGACCACCGCCCTGCTCGGACGCCCACCCGTCTGGCTCGTCGTCATCGTCCTGCTCACTGGGGGCGTCACCGCCCTCCTCGGCATCGCCTTCGCCGGGGTTCAGACCAGCCTCACCCGCGTCGTGGCCTACTCCAGTGTCGAGAACGCCGGTCTCATCGTCACCGCCTACGGCGTGGCCCTGGCTGGCGAGGTGGCCCACCTGGCGCCCCTGGTCGCCGTCGGGTTTCTGGCCGCCACACTCCAGACCGTGGCGCACGCCGTCGCCAAGTCCGGACTTTTCGTCGCGACCACGACCTTCCACGGCGCCACCGGTACCGACGACCTCGAACTCTTGCGGGGCGTCGGGCGGTCCCGGCCGGCCGCGGGTGTCGCGTTCGCCCTCGGCGCCATGACTCTCGCCGGGCTCCCCCCGACCATCGGCTTCGTCTCGGAGTGGTTCATCCTCGAGGCGCTCATGCAGGAGTTCCGTCTCCCGGGTCTGGCGTTGCGTCTGGCCCTGGCGGGGGCCGGTGCGCTGGTCGCGCTCACCTCGGGCCTCGCCGCCCTCGCCTTCGTACGAGTTGTCGGCTTCGTCGTCCTCGGACCACGCCGTTCTGGGGACACGATCGCCCCGCGCCATACCTTCGGCGCCGTCGCGGCCTGTGCCCTCGGGGCATCGTGTCTCTGGATCGCCGCGGTGACGCCGCTCGAGATCCGCGTCCTCGCGCGCGGACTCGCGCCCATCGTCGCTCCCCGCCTGACCCTCGTCGCCCTGCGCTCACCGTGGGTGCTCCAACCGGCCTTCGCGGGTTTCTCCATCCTCTCACCGTCGTGGCTCTTCATCGCGCTCCCCGTACTCGTGCTCGTGGTCACCGGCGCGGCGTACGCCCTTTCACGCGGGCGCTACTTCCGCGTTCGCCGCGTCCCACCTTGGACGTCGGCCACGTCGGGAGTGCGCGGGCACACGAGCTACACCGCCTTCGGGTTCGCCAACCCCCTGCGTCACGTTCTCGCGAACGTGCTCGGCACGGAGCGGCGCGCCCACTCGCTCGAGAGCCGTTCGGATCTCGTGCGCGGGCGCGGACCGGTCGAGTACGTGACCAGCGTGGCCGAACCGGTCGAACGCTTCGTCTACACCCCGCTGCGCCGAGGTGTCCTCACCCTCGCCGCGGGGGCGCGACGACTCCAGTCGGGAAGGCTCGAGGCCTACGTCGCCTACATGCTCGCCGCGCTCGTGGCTCTGCTCGCCGTCGTCGCGGGACTCCACTAGCGACGCCCATCATCACAGCGTTCTCCCACGAGTCGACCCTTCGTGACGCCTGTTCGGACGAGTTACCATGAGCCATGGCCGCCGCTCCCACGCCGGTGCCGTGACGACGCCCCTGTGGACGCCCCCACCCGAGCGTGTACGCCTCTCCCACTTGCACGCGCTGCTCGACGCGCGCGGCTTTTCCACCTACGACCAGGCGTGGGCCTGGTCGACCGACCCCGACACGCTCGGGGAGTTCTGGACGCACGTCGCCGAGGACGCCGCCGTCATCTTCCACTCCCCTCCGGCCGTCGCGCTCGAGCGCGATCAGTCGACGGTGACCGGGGCCCGCTGGTTCCCGGGAGCGACGCTCAACTACGCCGAGCACGCACTGCGCCGACGGGGCCCCGCGACGGCCGTCATCGCCCACGATGACGCGCGCCACGACCGCGAGGTCAGCTGGGACGATCTGGCCGGTCTGGTCGGCGGTCTGCAGCGCGGCCTCGTGGCTCGCGGCGTCGGGCGAGGCGACGTCGTGGCGGCCTACCTGCCCAACGTCGTCGAGACCCTGGCCCTCATGCTGGCCGTCACCGGGCTCGGGGCGACCTGGACGGGCTGCGCCCCCGAGACCGGGGTCGACGGCGTCCTCGACCGACTCCTACAGACGGCGCCCAGCGTCTTCGTGGCGGTCGACGGCTACCGCTACGGCGAGCGCACGCGCGACTCGCGCGAGGACGCCGCGGCCGTCCTCGCGGGCCTCGACTCGGTGCGCCACGCCGTGATGCTCGACCTCCTCGCCCTCGAACGCCCCGTCGGGTTCGAGGCGTGGTCCGAGCTCGCCGGGGACTCCGCCGAGCCCACCTTCGAGCCCGTTCCCTTCGACCACCCCCTCTACGTGCTCTACTCCTCGGGCACCACCGGCAAACCCAAGGCCATCGTCCACGGCCACGGCGGGATCCTCCTGGAGCACGCCAAGGCGCTGCGCTACCACTTCGACCTCGACGGCGACGACCGGTTCTTCTGGTACACGACCACCGGCTGGATGATGTGGAACTTCTGCGTCTCGGGTCTGGTCGTGGGCGCCACGGTCGCCCTGTTCGACGGGAACCCCAACGCTCCCCAGGCCGACCGACTCTGGACCTTCATCGACGACCACGCGATCACCGTCGCCGGGGTCGGGGCCGCGTACCTGGTGGCCGGGGCCAAGGCCGGACTGGTCCCGCGCACACGCTACGGTCTCGACGCCCTCGAGACCCTCGGAGCGACGGGCTCACCACTGCCGGGCTCGGCCGCCGAGTGGGTCTATCGCGACGTGAAGGACGACCTCCTCGTCGCCTCGTTCAGCGGGGGCACGGACGTGTGCACCGGTTTCGTCGGGGCGAGCCCCCTGCACCCGGTGTGGCCCGGCGAGATCTCGTGTCGCTGCCTCGGGGTCGCGATGGAGGTCTTCGACGAGACCGGTCGGGCCGTGCGCGACGTCGAGGGTGAGCTCGTCGTGACCCAGCCCATGCCCTCGATGCCCGTCGCCTTCTTGAACGACCCGGGTGACGTGCGCTACCGCGCCGCCTACTTCGAGCGTTACCCGGGCGTCTGGGTCCACGGTGACCGGGCCACCCTCACCGCCCACGGTTCGGTCGTGATCAGCGGTCGCTCCGACGGCACGCTGAATCGTGGGGGAGTCCGCATGGGCACCGCCGAGTTCTACAACGTAGTCGAGGCCCTCCCCGAGGTGACCGACAGCCTCGTGGTGCACCTCGAGGACCCCGCCGGAGGGCCGGGCGAGCTCTGGCTGTTCGTGGTCGCCCCCGACGTCGAGCCCTCGCCACTCCTCGAGCGGATCCGCGCTGAGGTGCGCACCCGGCTGTCGCCACGCCACGTCCCCGACCACGTCGTGGTCGTCGACGCCATCCCGCGCACCCTCACCGGCAAGAAGCTCGAGGTCCCGGTCAAGCGCATCCTGGCCGGGGCCGATTCCGCGAGCGTGGCCTCGCTCTCCTCGGTCGCCAACCCGACGAGCCTCGACGCCTTCGTGGCCCTGGCCGCCGCACGCCGCTCCCGCGTTCACGACTGAGGTTCGCGGGTGAGGTGACTTTGGTCCCTAGGTCCCCGGGTCGCCGGTGAGGGAACGTGGTGTCCTCGACGGCACCCGGAGGGTCACCATGATGACGGCGGTCCACCACTCCCTCACCGCCACGGCCGCTACCACGCGCCACAACCAGACGAACGCCGAGCGCACCGTGCGCGTGGCGCTCGGGATCGCCGCGGCGCTCGCCGGCGTGCTGCTGCTCGCCCTGCCCGGGACCGTCCTCGCCTACCGACTCGAGTCGCTCCTGGTGTTCGGGGGTCTCGTCCTCGTCGTGACCGGGGTGACCGGTTACTGCCCCCTCTACGGGCTGGTGGGCCACGCGCCGGCGTCGCGGCGCGCGAGAGAGCCCGAACTGCCCTAGGTCTGGGCCACCGCCGAGGTGAGTGCGCGCAGGCGCGCCCTGTCGATCTTGACTACGGCGTTGCGGGGGCAGTTCGTCGACGACCACGAGGCGTGTGGCACCTCGTAGCCCGCGGGGCGAACTCGACATTGGATCCCGAAGGTGACGAGGTCGTTGGCGTCGCCCGGGGCCACGTCGACGTGGATGACACTCGGCTCACCCCGGCACGTACGGTCACCGCACCCAGTGCGGCGGCGAGCACTGCCCACGGTCTCGTGGCGAGAGCCCCGACGACCGGCTCCTATGTCGCAGACCCGGGTACTTGAGCGCTGCGGCAACCTTGACCGGGACGCCCGCATCGATAGACGGGGCGGGTGCGCCCCGTGGCCCTCAGGGTGAGCCCGCGACCCAGGTTCGGCCCCGACGCCAGAGGCGGTAGCCCCCGGCCGCGCCGGTCGCGACGAAGCCGAGGCGCTCGAGGACGCGCGCCGAGGCGACGTTGTCGGGGTCGGTGCGCGCGGTGAGCTCGGTGACGCCCTCTCGCGCCTCGGCCCACGCACAGAGCAGTCCGACGGCTTCGGTGGCGTAGCCGCGCCCGCGCCACTGGGGCGCGAGGGCGTAGCCGACCTCGAGCGACCCGTGGTCGTCGGGCGGTCCGTGAAAGCCGACGTCGCCGATGAGGGTGCGCGCGACCTCCTCGATCACGACCCAGACACCAAAGCGCGGGTCGGCGGCGATCTCGGGAATGCCCTCGCGGAACCTTTGGCGCACGACGGGCGAGGGCCACTCGGGCGCGCACCTGAGCCCGAGGCTCGCGGCGAGGGCCGCGGGGTCGGCGCCGAGCCGGGCCGTCTCGGCCGGGGTGAGGGCCCGTAGCCGGACCCGTTCGCCCGCGAGCTCGTCGGGCCCGTCGCCCACGTGGGCTAG
>JAKABC010000151.1 GCA_021802025.1 Actinomycetes bacterium | reverse complement strand
GGGCCAGATCGCCGTCTTCGACGACGCCGTCGCGCGTGGCAGCGACGATACCGAGTCGATGCAGGACGACACGACCCGACAGCGCGGCCGCGGGGCCGGTGACGTGCGCGGGCTTCAGTGCGCCGAGGGCGACGGTGAGGGTGGCGCGCGCCGGCGCGCCCCACAGGTCACCGGAGTCGGAGTCGACCCCCGAGGGCAGATCGACGGCGACGACCGGGGCGTCGACGAAGGGCGCGTGGTACGGGCGCGAGCAACCCAGGCCGAAGGCGGCGTCGACGACGAGGTCGTACCCGGTGAGGGATGCCGGCTGGTCGGGCACCGAGAACACGTCGACGCGCACGCCGCGCCGGGCGAGCCAATCGGCGCAGACCCGTCCGTCGGCCCCGTTGAGCCCCGGCCCGACGACGACGGCGACGCGCCGTCCGTAGAGCGAGCCGAGCAGGCCACGGCACTCCTGGGCCACAGCCACCCCGGCGCGCCGGACCATGGCGGCCGCGCCCACCACCGCGACCGCGGCCGCGTCGGCCTCGCGCATGGAGGTCGAGTCGAGCAGCGGTCTCATCGCGACCGGGCGATCCCGTCGAGCAGGTCGCGCAGGGCGTGGGCGATCTCCTCGAGGCCGTAGGGCTTCTCAAGGAAGGCCGAGCGGACCGTCGGGGCGGTGACCTCATCGTTCTCGGGCCGGGGGAAGCCCGAGGTGAACAAGACGACCGTCTCGGGACAGCGCGCCAGCACCCGCGCGGCGAGTTCGCGGCCGTTCATCCGGGGCATGACGACGTCGGTCACCAGGGCGTCGAGAGGGCTCTCTTCGGAGTCGACCCGCTCGAGGGCCTCGAGCCCGTCGCGGGCCACGAGGACCCGGTAGCCGAGCTCTCGGAGGTAGCCGCTGACGAGCTCGCGCGCCTCGTCCACGTCCTCGACCACGAGCAGCGTCTCATCGCCGCGTAGTGAGGTGGGCACGCGGGGTTCGAGCGATGGCTCCTCGAACGTCACGGGCACCACGGGCAGGTAGACCGTGACCGTCGTGCCCGAACCGCGCGAGCTGGCGACCCGCACGTGCCCCCCGCAACGGCGAACGATGCCGTAGACGGTGGAGAGTCCGAGCCCCGTCCCATTGGGCTTGGTCGTGTAGAAGGGCTCGAAGGCGCGCAAGAGGGTCGCCTCGTCCATACCCTCGCCCGAGTCGGTGACCACGAGGGTGACGTAGGGCCCCGGGGTCACCTCGGGATGGAGGTCAGCGTAGTCCTCGTCGAGGTGGGCGAGAGCTGTGCGCACCGCGAGACTTCCGCCAGCGACCATCGCCTCGCGGGCGTTGGTCACGAGGTTCAAGATCGCCTGTTCGAGTTGAGCTTGGTCGACCACGACCGCCGGGAGATCCGTGGCCAAGTCGAGGCGCACCTCGATGTCCTCACCGATCATGCGCTCGAGCAGGCTGAGCGCGTCACGCACGACCGCGCTCAGGTCGAGGCGCTGGGGGCGGACCATCTGACCACGACTGAAGGTGAGGAGCCGACGGGTGAAGTCGGCCGCCTTCTCGACGGCGGCGTCGATGCGCTGGGCCATCTCGCGCAGGGAGGAGTCCTCGAGGCGCTGGGCGAGGAGGCTCGAGTACCCGCGGATCACGAGCAGCATGTTGTTGAAGTCGTGGGCCACGCCGCCGGCGAGAGTGCCCAGGGCCTCGAGCTTTTGGGACTGGAGCAGCTGGAGCTCCATCTCGCGCGCGGTGGTGATATCGGTATTCACCCCGATGAAGTGGGTGGCCCGTCCGCGCTCGTCGAGTACCGGGGTGAGGGTGAGCCGGTTCCAGAACGGCGTGCCATCCTTGCGGTAGTTGACGAGCTCCACGAGGGTCTCGCGCTCTTCGGCGATGGCCCGGTCGATGACGGCGATCGCGCTGGGGTCGGTCTCGGGGCCGTCGAGGAACGTCGCGCTCCGTCCGAGAACCTCGCCCTCGCTGTAGCCGGTGAGGGTGAGGAAGCTCGGGCTCGCGTAGATGATCCGACGTTCCCCCGCGGCCGCAGTGATGAGCACCCCCTGGCTGATCGCGCGCAGGGCCCGGTCGTGGGTTCGCAGTCTCTCCTCATCGGCCTCGCGGATCCGTTCGCTCGCGAAGCGGTCGAGAGCGAAGGAGAGGACGGGCGTGATCTCCGAGAGCGCCGCGACGAGTTCGTCGGTGAAGTAGGCGACCTGTTTGGAGTAGAGCCCGAGAGCGGCGACGACCTCTCCGGCCTCGCGGATGGGGAAGGCGGCTGAGGCGCGGAAGCCGAATTTGGCCGCCCGAGCGTGCCAGGGCTGCGTCATGTTGGCGCCGAGGAAATCGTTGAGGATCTGGGGTGTACCCTCGGCGAGGGCCCGGCCAGTCGGACCGCGTGAGGTTACATCCCCGGGGTCGAGCCTCACCACGAGCTCGTCGAGGTACGCCGAGTTGCCGAAGCGGGCCGCGACGTCGACGACGGCGCCGTCGGGGACCCCGACCCAGGCCAGGGCGAATCCGCCGATCTCGACGGCGACCCGACAGACCGTTGTAAAGAGGTCGGCGGGGCTCGTCGCCTCGATTACGGCCCGGTTGGTCGCGGCCAGCATGGCGTAGAGCCGGGTGCGCTCCTCGAGAACTCCCTGGGTGTCGGTGAGTTCGGACACGTCGTGGGCGACAATGCCAACCCCGACGACCTGGTGATCGATGCGCATCGGGTAGTAGCTCGCGAGCCACTGACGGTGACCGGGAACCTCGGAGACCTGGTCGGCGGAGAGTCGCAGATTGGCGACGACCTCACCGGCGAGGACGCGCTCGTAGACGCCGCTCAGGTTGGACCACGCGCGCGGGGACACCTCGGCGACGCGGCGCCCGATGTGCTCGGCCACCGATCGGCCGTGGCCATCGGCGAGGACCGAGTTGACGACGAGGTAGCGACACTCCCGATCCAAGAGCGCGAAACCGGTGGGGGTGTTCTCGAGGAACAAGTCGAAGAGGGCCGCCCGGTACGCCGGGTCCGTCGCAACCGAGGGGTGTGACGCGCGCGAGGCATCCGTGAGGCTCTCGGGCCCACCTCGATCTCGTCTCGGTTCACGTCGTCGCATCGGCCACCGGCCCTCCCACGCACACTAGTGAGGTCTGGCTAGGGGCCGCGATGGCGTCCCGGTTCCCGAGACGGGGCCGGTGACCGGCCCCGTCTCGGGAGGGCGTTACTTAAGCCAGGCCGGGATGCCGCTGCTCAGGCGGTGGACCACGGTGACCGGACCGTTCTTCGAATTGGTCGTGAAGACTGTGTTCGAGACCGTCTTTACCGACGTCGCGCTCGTCACCTCGTCGATCTGGCCGGCGTTGAGCCCCTGGTGGTTGACCGGCGTGTACTGCAGGGGAGCCAGCGACGGGGTCTGGGTGAACGTGGTGTGGGTGAGGACCTTCAAGAAGCTCGCGCGGGTGAAGTTACGCCCCGCGGCCTTCAGGGCCTCCACGAAGGCGACCCCCCAGCCGACGCCGTACTCGATGTTCCCGTTGAGCGGCGTGGTCGAGGTGAAGCCCGGGAAGTCCGCGGGGTCGGCCTCGAGGACCTTGTACATCCACTTGATCCACGGGCTGTTGCTTGAGGGCGTTGGGAGGTAGGTGAAGCTGATCGCCCCGATCTCCGGGTCGATGCCGAAGCTCTTGAAGGGGGCGGCGACCGTCTGGGGGTCCGAGCCCACGCTGGAGATCACCCAGTGGGGGGTGTAGCTCAACTGGAGCGCGGCGCCCAGGGCCGCGTCGGTCGCCCCAGGAATCGTGTCGAGGTAGACCACCGTGCACTTGGCGCCCTGGAAGGCCTGGATGTACGGGGCGATGGACGCGCCGTTGGTCGCCACGAGCGAGGTCGTCGAGTAGAAGTCGGTCACGACGGGGGTAACCCCACCGGCCACCAGTCCGGCGAGGCCGTTGGTGCCGAAGTCGTCACCTTGACCGAGGAAGCAGACGTTCTGGTTCGCGTAGGTCTTCAAGATGTACTTGGCCAGGATCTTGCTCTCGACGGGGTAGCTGGGCTGCCAGCCGAAGAGTCCGGGGTACTGGGACGGGTCGTTCCAGTCCGAGGAGCCCGAGTTCACGAAG
>JAKABC010000150.1 GCA_021802025.1 Actinomycetes bacterium | reverse complement strand
CGACCCCGAGGCGCGCGCCACGCGCGCGGCCGTCTTCGCCCTCGTGGCCGCGGTGAACGTGCCGATCATCCACTTCTCGGTCCAGTGGTGGAAGACGCTGCACCAGGGCGCGACGGTCTTCACCGCCAACCGCACGCTGCTGATACACGGGATCATGGCCTGGACGCTCTTGATCAGCTTCCTCGGCTTCACCGCCCTCTTCTTCTGGCTGCTGCGGGCGCGCTACCGGCTCGAGGTGGTGCGCGCCGAGCGCGAGGCCGTCGCCTTCGCCGAGGCCCTCGAACTGCGTCGACGCGAGGGGGTCGCCTGATGGGCTACGTCGACGCCGGCTACGCCTTCGCCTTTGGGGGGTTAGCGCTCTACGCGCTCTCGATCTGGTGGCGGGCCCGTCGTGCTCGACGCTGAGGCGCCCCGCGACCTCGCCCCCGTCGCCGCGCCAGCGCAACGCCGATCCGGTCGGCTGCGCACGGGGGCGGTGTTGGCGCTGCTCGCCCTCGCCGTCCTCGCGCTGTTGAGCCAGGGCCTCTTGCACTCGCTCAACTACTTCGAGACGGTCGACCAGGCCATGGCCTCGCGCGCGAAGCTCGGCACGAGCGTCTTTCGCCTCGAGGGCGTGGTCGTGGCGGGCACCATCGAGCGCACCGCGACCGGCGCCGACTTCTGGGTGCGGGGGGGCCGGGGTGAGCGGGTCTTCGTGCGCTGCGTGGGCACGCCGCCCCAGCTCTTCCAGTCCAACATCCCCGTCGTCGTCCAGGGCCACTTCACCAGTGCGACCTCGGACACCTTCAGCGCCGACCAGATCCTGGTGAAGCACACCGCCTCTTACATCGCCGAGCACCCCGGCCGGGTGCGGGCCCCCAACGGGACGGTTCGATGACCCTGACCTGGCTGGGCCGGGCCTTCGTCTACCTCGGCGCGCTCGGCGCGCTGGGCGGCGTCGTCGACCTGGCGCGCGCGCTCGTGACCCGCCGCCCGGCCCACGCGCGCTGGTTCCTCGCCGCCGCGCTGGTGGGCGTGGTGGGCGCGGTCGCGGTGATGGAGTTCGCGCTCATCACCCACGACTTCTCCCTCGCCTACGTGGCCGAGAACAACGCCACCTTCACCCCGCTGCTCTACTCGATCACCGGGCTGTGGTCGGCCCTGGAGGGCTCGCTTTTGTTGTGGGTCCTCATCCAGTTCGCCGTGATCGCCGGCGTCGTCTTCTACTACCGACGCCAGCGCGACGACGACGTGGTGCGCTGGGCCACCCTGGTGCTCTTCTCGGTGGGCGCCTTCTTCGTCTTGTTGCTCGCCGGGCCGGCCGACCCCTTCCTCGCCAACCCGGCCGTCGTGCACCAGGGGGCCGGTCCCAACGCCCTGCTCCAGGACAACCCGCTCGTCGCGGTCCACCCGCCGCTGCTCTACCTCGGCTTCGTCGGATTCAGCGTGCCCTTCGCCTTCGCCGTCGCCATGCTCGCCACCGGCCGGGTCCACGAGCGCTGGCCCCTCGAGCAGCGGCGCTGGACGGTGATCGCCTGGGGGGCGCTCTCGCTCGGGATCGTGCTCGGGGCGTGGTGGAGCTACCAGGTGCTGGGCTGGGGCGGCTTCTGGGGCTGGGACCCGGTCGAGAACGCCGCTTTGTTGCCCTGGCTCACCGCGACGGCCTACATCCACTCGGTCATCGTCCAGGACCGCCGCGGCCTCTTTCGGGTCTGGAACCTCTCGCTCGCGGTGGCGACCTTCGCCCTCACGATCCTCGGCACCTTCTTCACCCGCTCGGGGGTGCTCGTGAGCGTGCACGCCTTCAGCTCCTCGACCCTCGGGCCGATCCTCATCACCTTCTTCTTCGCCGTCGTGCTCGTCGGGGGCGGCCTGCTCGCCTGGCGCGGGGACCGGCTGCGCGCCCCGGTGGGGGTCGACCACCCCTTGAGCCGCGAGGGGCTCTTCGTCGCCAACAACGTGCTCTTCGTCGGCTTCGCCCTGGTGGTGCTGCTCGGGACGGTCTTTCCCCTCCTCTACCAGGCGGTCAACGGGGCGGCCGTGACGGTGGGCTCGCCCTACTTCGTCACGGTGGCCGCGCCCCTCGGGGTGGTGCTGCTCGCCCTGATGGCCCTCGCCCCCCTCGTGGGCTGGCGCCACGCCGACGCCCGGGTGCTCTGGTCGCGGATCCGGGTCTCGGCCTGGGTGGCCCTGGGAACCGTGCTCGCCCTGGTGCTCTTTCGCGTGCGCCGCCCGACCGAGCTGGTGGCGGTCTTTCTCGCGGTGAACGCGGCCGGCGCCGCGGTGCGGACCCTGCGCGGCTCGCTGGTGGCGGCGCTGCGCCGCCACGAGGCGCGTGGCTGGTGGCGCGCGCCCTCGACGGCCGGCATGGTCGTGCACCTCGGGGTGGTCGTGCTGGCCCTGGGGATCGTGACCTCGAGCACCTTCGTCCAGCGCGACGAGGTGACCCTGGCGACGGGCCAGTCGACCGTGGTCGACGGCCAGCTCGTCTCCTTTCGCGGCTTTCGCCACGTCGATAGCGCCCTCGAGAGCGCCACGAGGCTGCGCGTCGCGGTCGACGGCCACGCCCTCTACCCGGCCGTGACCACCTTCCACGGCGCCAACGGCCAGACGGTCGGCACCCCGGCGATCGACTCGAACCTGCTGCGCGACGTCTACGTGACCTTCGACGCGGTCGGGGGCACGGGCTCGGCGTCGGGGGCCCAGGTGTCCTCCGGCCTGCCGGCCGGCTCGGTCGTGCTCGGGGTGACCGTCGAGCCCCTGCTCGCCTGGCTGTGGGTCGGGGGGCTCGTCATCGCCCTCGGCAGCGCCCTCACGCTCGCGCGCCGCCGGGTGGGGGAGTCGGCGTGAGGCGCTCGGTGGCCCTCAGCTCGATCGCGGTGCTCGTCATCGTGTCGGCCCTCGCCCTCTTCCTCGCGACCCGCCACCCGGTCACCGGCGCCACCGAGGCGCCGAGCCCCCTGCTCGGCCGGCTCGCCCCCGCGCTCGCGGGCCGCGAGCTCTCCGGGGGCCGCTTCGACCTCGCGGCCGAGCGGGGCCACGTCGTCGTCGTCAACTTCTGGGCGAGCTGGTGCGGGCCGTGTCGGGTCGAGGCGCCCGACCTGTCGAGCGCGGCCTGGCAGATGCGCCGGCGCGGCGTGGTGGTGGTGGGGGTCGTCTTCAACGACACCGTCGCGGCCGCGCGGGCCTTCGCGCGCTACTACGGCTCGCTCTACCCCTCGGTCGTCGACCCGGGCGGGGTGATCGCGAACCGCTACGGGGTCACCTCGCCGCCCACGACCTTCGTGATCTCGCCGAGCGGGCGGGTGGCGGCGACCCTGCTCGGACCCGTCTCGACCGCCCAGCTCGAGGCCGTCGTCGCCCGGGTCGCCTCGTGAGCCGCCTCGCGGGGCTCTTGCGCTCCTTCACCCTCTACGCCGTGGCCCTGGTGGCGGTGGCGACCCTGGCGCTCACCCTCGCCCCGCGCGCCACCGGGCCGGCCGCCCGGGTCGCCCGGCTCGAGTCGCTGGTGCGCTGTCCGAGCTGTGTGGACCTCTCGGTCGCCCAGAGCGACGCCACTTCGGCGATCGCCGTGCGCCACGAGATCGCCGCCGACGTCGCGCGCGGCCTCTCCGACTCGGCGATCCTGACCTCGCTCGAGGCGGCGTACGGCACCTCGATCCTGCTCAGCCCGCCCACCAGCGGCCTCGGGGCGCTGCTGTGGGTCGGGCCGCTCCTGGTCGCGCTCGCCGTCGTCGGTGGGGCGATCCGGGTGGCGAGGCGACGATGAGGACCCGCCAGGCCCTGCTCGATGAGATCGCCCTGCGCGAGGCGTCGCTTCACGACGCCCGCCGCGAGCTCGCCGCGGGCGAGCTCGGCGAGGTCGAGGCCGCGGCCCTGCTCGCGCGCGAAGAGGCCGCCCTCGCGCGCCTGCGCGTTGAGCTCGCGACGGCCCCGGCCGAGGGCGGAAAGCGCCCCGCGCGGCGCCGGCGCCGCGGGCTGCTGCTCCTCGCTCTCGGCTGTTTCGCCGTGGCCGTCGCGGCGCTGCTCGTGGCGGCGCTCGGGCCGCGCCAGCCCGGGACCTCGATCACCGGCGGGGTCGCGCTCTCGCGGGGCCAGCGCGTGACCCAGCTGCTCGACGAG
>JAKABC010000149.1 GCA_021802025.1 Actinomycetes bacterium | reverse complement strand
GACTCTGCACGAGCAGATCCGCACCGGTGAGGTGCTGCGCCGCCGCGGGGGCGCGACCCCGCCCGCGGCGGCGTCCGACGGCTGGACCCCGGAGGTCCCTGTGGCGGTGAGGCTGGGAACGCCCACGTGATCCCCCTCCCCCCGATGGCCCCCCCCGGCGTGGCGTGCGCGGACGCGCTCGCCTGTGACGTCGCCTGCTTCCCCTCGCGCGAGGCGTACCTCGACCTGGTGCGCGCGTGGCGCGAGGACGGCTTTGAGATCTGCGCCGACCTCTGCGGGGTCGACTACCTCGGCCACCCCGGCCGGGACCTGCCCGAGGGCGTGGTCGCCACCCGCTTCGAGGTCGTGGTGAACCTGCTCAGCGTGTCGACGCGCCGGCGGGTCCGCGTGCGGGTGCAGGCCGGCGACCGCGAACCCCGCGTGCCCTCCCTCTTCGGGGTCTACCCCGGGACCGAGGCGATGGAGCGCGAGGCCTTCGACCTCTTCGGGATCCTCTTCAGCGGTCACCCCGACCTCACGCGGATCCTCATGCCCGAGGACTGGGAGGGACACCCGCTGCGCAAGGACTACGCCGTGGGCCGGGTCCCGGTCCAGTTCAAGGAAGCGCCGGGCCCGCGGTGAGCGACGTGATCCCCGAGACCACGGTGCGCGTCGCCGAGCGAGTGGACCGGCTCACGGCCGAGACCTCCGAGGGGGCCCAGGGACTGCTCGAGCGCCGGGTCACCGGCTCGAGCGAGCTGGGCCGCGAGGTCGGCGCCGTGCTGCGCGGCACGGGGCTCGCCCTCGACCCGCGCGACGTCGACGTCGAGCGTCGCGACGACGAGACGATGATCATCAACATGGGCCCGGCGCACCCCTCGACCCACGGAGTGCTGCGGCTCATGCTCGAGCTCGACGGCGAGTACGTGCTGCGCACCAAGCCGGTGATCGGCTACCTGCACACGGGCATGGAGAAGACGGGCGAGACGTTGAGCTACGTCCAGGGCGCCACCAACGTGACCCGGATGGACTACCTCAGCCCGATCTCCAACGAGTTGGGCTTCTGCACGGCGGTCGAGACCCTGCTCGGCCTGGAGCTGCCGGCGCGCGCGATCTGGATCCGCATGATGATGGCCGAGCTGAACCGGGTGGCGTCCCACCTCGTGTGGATGGCCACCAACGGGATGGACCTCGGCTCGACGTCGATGATGATCTACGGCTTCCGCGAGCGTGAGCTGATCCTCGCGTTCTTCGAGAAGACGACCGGGCTGCGGATGAACAACAACTACGTGCGCCCCGGCGGCGTCGCGGCCGACCTCCCCGACGGGTGGGAGGACGACGTGACGGTGATCTGCGACACCATCCTCGAGCGCACCGACGAGTACGACGAGCTGCTCACCGGCCAGCCCATCTTCCGGGGCCGGATGGAGGGGGTGGCCCCGATCTCGGCCGAGGAGGCGATGGCCCTCGGGGTCACCGGCCCGATCCTGCGCTCGACCGGGGTGGCCTGGGACCTGCGCCGCACGATGCCCTACCTCGCCTACGACCAGGTCGACTTCGACGTCATCGTCGGCACCTACGGGGACAACTTCGACCGCTTCGCCGTGCGGCTCAACGAGATCCGCGAGTCGATCCGCATCGTGCGCCAGTGCGTCGAGCGGATGCCCCGGGGCGACTACCGCGCCCAGGACGCGAAGGTGACCCCGCCGCCGCGCGCGCGCATCGACGAGTCGATGGAGGCCCTCATCCACCACTTCAAGCTCTTCACCGAGGGCTTCCAGGTGCCCGCCGGCGAGGTCTACACCGCGATCGAGTCGCCGCGCGGAGAGCTGGGCTGCTACCTCGTCTCCGACGGCGGGCCGCGTCCGTTCCGGCTGCACGTGCGCGCGCCGAGCTTCGTCAACCTCCAGGCGGTCCCGCTCATGATGCGCGGCGGCATGGTCTCGGACGCGATCACCGTGATCTCCTCGGTCGACCCGATCATGGGTGAGGTGGACCGGTGAGTCACCTGCGCGTGGATCTGCGCCAGCGCGCCGAGGAGCTCGTCGCGCTGTACCCCCGCCCCCGCTCGGCGATGCTGCCCCTGCTACACCTGGTCCAAGAGCAGGACGGCTACGTGAGTCCCGAGGGGATCGACGAGGTCGCAGAACTCACCGGCACCACCCCGGCCGACGTGCGCGGCACGGCGTCGTTCTACGACATGTTCCACCTCGAGCCGGTCGGACGCTACGTGGTAGGGGTGTGCACCAACATCGCCTGTCTCCTCGCCGGGGGCGAGGAGCTGCTGGCGCACGCCGCACGGCGCCTCGACTGCGCGGTCGGCTCGACCACCGACGACGGCCTCTTCACCCTCGAAGAGACCGAGTGCCTGGCCGACTGCGGACACGCGCCGTGCGTGACGGTCAACCACCGCTACGTGCGCACCACCACGCCCGAGGCCTTCGACGCGATGATCGACGAGGTCCGCTCGGGCCGGCGCGACCACGAGATCCCCGACCACGGAACGCTGGTGCGGGTGCGGCGCAACGGCGGCCTGCGCGTCCCCGACGAGGTGATCGCCGCCGAGCGCGCCGCCGCCAAGGCCGCGCGCGCGCGCCGTCTCGAGGGGGCCGGCTGATGGCCGTGCTGGACGCCCCGCGCATCGTCACCTCCCGGCTGGCCTACGAGGACTCCCACACGCTCGCGCGCTACCTCGCCACCGGCGGCTACGCGGCGCTGCGCAAGGCCCTCTCCCTGCACCCCGAGCAGGTCGCCGCCGAGGTCGACCAGGCCTCCCTGCTCGGTCGCGGTGGCGCCGGCTTCCCGGCCGGGCGCAAGTGGTCGATGCTGCGCCCCAGCGAGATCGCCTACCTCGTGGTCAACGGTGACGAGTCCGAGCCCGCCACCTTCAAAGACCACCTGCTCGTCGAGCGCGATCCCCACCAGCTCGTCGAGGGCGTGATCATCGCGGCCTACGCCCTCCAGGTGAATCGGGCCTTCATCTACCTGCGCGGCGAGTTCGCCCTGGGCCTCGAGCGGGTCCAGACCGCGCTCAACGAGGCCTACGACCACGGGGCGCTCGGCCGGGACGTCTTCGGCTCGGGCTTCTCGCTCGACATCGTCGTGCACCCGGGCGCGGGTGCCTACATCTGCGGGGAGGAGACGGCCCTGCTCGAGGGGCTCGAGGGCAAGCGCGGCTTCCCCCGGATCAAGCCGCCCTTCTTCCCGGCCGTCCAGGGTCTCTACGGCGAGCCCACCGTCGTCAACAACGTCGAGACGATGTCGAACCTGCCCTGGATCGTCTTGAACGGCGGGGCCGCTTTCGCCGCCCTGGGCGCCGGGCGCTCGACCGGCACCCGGCTGTTCGCCCTGGCCGGTCGGGTGAACCGTCCCGGCGTCTACGAGGTCGAGATGGTGAAGAACACCTTCCGCGACCTGATCTACGACCCGGCCCTGGGCGGCGGGGTGCCCGGGGACCGGCCGGTGAAGGCCTTCATCCCCGGGGGCGTCTCGGCCCCGTGGTTCGGGCCCGACCAGTTGGACCTGCCCCTGGGTCAAGACGAGGTCGGGGGCCAGGGCTCGATGCTCGGCTCGGGGTCGGTCGTGGTGCTCGACGACACCTCGTGCGCGGTGCGCGCGGCCTGGCGCATCACCAAGTTCTTCTCGCGCGAGTCGTGCGGCCAGTGCACGCCGTGCCGCGAGGGCTCGGGCTGGATCGAGCGCGCGATGTACCGACTCGAGCACGGCGGCGGGCGCGTCGAGGACCTCGACCTCTTGCTCGACCTGTGCGACAACATCGCCCCCGGGCTCACCTGGCCGCCCCAGCAGACGACCATCTGCGTGCTCGGCCCCTCGATCCCCTCCTCGGTGCACGCGGCGATCGAGATGTTCAAAGACGAGTTCCTCGCCCACGTCGAGACCCAAGGATGTCCCTTTGACTGAGACGCGCACCATCGTCACCGTCACCGTGAACGGTCGCGCCGTCGAGGCGGCGCCGGGCGAGCTGTTGATCGACGTCGCCGAGCGCGCGGGCACGTACATCCCACGCTTCTGCTACCACCCGCGCATGGAGCCGGTCGGGGTGTGCCGCATGTGCCTGGTCGAGGTGGAGGGACCCCGAGGCGCGACCCTGCAGCCGGCCTGCTACCAGCACGTGAACGACGGCATGGTCG
>JAKABC010000148.1 GCA_021802025.1 Actinomycetes bacterium | reverse complement strand
CTAATCGCCCGGCGCGCGACGCTGCCCGCCCTCGAGGCCGACCTGGCGGACCTCGCCGAGCGGGTCGAGGCCCGTCGCGGGGCCGAGGCCCGGGTCGCTGCGGCGCGCGCCGACGCCGAGGCGCTCTTCGCTGAGCTCACCGCGCGCGAGGCCGAGCTCATCGAGCGCCGCCGGCTCATCGAAGCCCGCCGCGACGAGGTCGAGCGCCGTCTCGAGGGCCGGGCCACCGAGCGCGAGGCGGCGACGCGACGGCGCGTCGCCCTCGAGGCCGACCGCGACGCCCTCGAGCGGCTTCGCGCGGTGGCCGAGCGCTGCGCGCGCGAGACCCGAGAGGCCCACGGGTCCCTCGAGGCGACCTACCGCGAGCAGCTCGAGGCGACGCGGGCGCGGGCCGGACTGCTCGAGGACGTGCGCGCGCGGCGCGCCCAGACCGACGAGAAGCTGCGCGTGCTGGGTGAGCAACGACGCGACCAGGAGGTCGAGCGCGCCGAGGTGTCGCTCATGGTCCAGACCGTGCACGACGCGGTGCGCCACGAGCTCGCCGTCGAGGTCGAGGCGCTCGAGCCGGTCGATGAGACCGCGCTCGACCTCGCGACGCTCGAGTCGCGCGTCGGCGAGCTCGAGGCCCGCATCACCTCGATGGGGCCGATCAACCCCCTGGCCCTCGAGGAGCTCGCGAGCCTCGAGGAGCGCTACGCCGAGCTCGACGCCCAGGTGAGCGACGTGCGCCACGCGCGCCGCGAGCTCCAAGAGGTGCTGCGCGCGCTCGACGAGGAGATCATGGAGACCTTCACCTCGGCCTACGCCGACGTGAACGAGCACTTCTCGAGCCTGATCGCGATGCTCTTCCCGGGCGGCCAGGGCCGGCTCACCCTGTCGGACCCCGACGACCCGCTCAACACCGGGGTCGAGATCGAGGTGCGTCCCATGGGCCGCAACGTCCGGCGGATCTCGCTGCTCTCGGGCGGCGAGCGCTCGATGGCGGCGCTGGCCTTCCTCTTCGCGGTCTTTCGCTCGCGGCCCTCGCCCTTCTACCTCATGGACGAGGTCGAGGCCGCCCTCGACGACGTCAACCTCCAGCGCTTCTTGACCCTGGTGGACGAGTTCCGCGACGAGGCGCAGCTCATCATCGTGAGCCACCAGAAGCGCACCATGGAGTCGGCCGACGCCCTCTACGGGGTCACCATGGTCCCCGGGGCCTCCTCCAAGGTCGTGAGCCAGCGGGTCACCCGCGCACCCGAGGTGGCCGCGTCGTGACCGTCCTCTACGTCGTCCTCGCGCTCGTGGTGGTGGCGGTCGTCGCGCTGGCGCTCACGCGCGCGCGCCGGCGGCGCCCGGTGGGGGCGGTGGCGCCCGCGGCACCGCTACCCGAGGTGCTCGTCGCCGAGGCGACGGCCATCCCGACGCTCGGCGCGCCCGGACTCACCGAGCGCCTCAGCGCCAGCCGGGGGGTCTTCGAGCGGGTGCGCGGACTCGGGAGCGGTCGCCTCGACGAGGACCAGCTGGCCCTGGTCGAAGAGGTCCTCGTGCGCAGCGACGTGGGCCTCGCCACCACCGGTGAGGTGGTGACGCGCCTGCGCGCCGACGGGGCGCCCGAGGGTGTGGCGCTCGCCGTGCGCGACATGCTCCTCGCGGGCTTTGACACCGAGCGCGCCCCGCGCGAGGCGGCCGAGCCGGGCCGGGTGCCGGTGTGGCTCGTCGTCGGGGTCAACGGCGTGGGCAAGACGACCTCGATCGCCAAGCTGGCCCAGCGCTTCGTCGACGAGGGCAAGAGCGTGCTGCTCGCGGCCGGGGACACCTTCCGCGCCGCCGCCGCCGACCAGCTCGAGGCCTGGGCGACGCGCACCGGCAGCGAGATCGTCCGGGCCGCCGAGGGGGCCGACCCCGGCTCGGTCGTCCACGACGCCATCGGCCGGGCCCGGGCCCGGGGCGTGGACATCGTGCTCGCCGACACGGCCGGGCGCCGGCCCAACAGCGCCAACCTGCTCGACGAGCTGGCCAAGGTCCGCCGCGTGGCCGACCGCGAGCCCGGCCAGGTGGTCGAGACCCTGCTCGTGCTCGACGCGACGACCGGCCAGAACGCGCTCAGCCAGGCGCGCGAGTTCCTCGCCGCGGCCGCGGTGACCGGGATCGTGCTCACCAAGCTCGACGGCACGGCCCGGGGCGGCGTGGTGGTGGCGATCGAGCGCGAGCTCGCCATCCCGGTCAAGTTCGTCGGCGTCGGCGAGGGCGTGCACGACCTCGTGCCCTTCGACCCCGAGGCCTTCGTCGACTCCCTCCTCGGGGCCTGACCAGTAGCCTCGGGTCCGTGTTCGACGCCCTCTCGGAGCGACTGGAGCGCGTCAGCGACTCGCTGCGCTCGCGCGGGCGGCTCAGTGAGCGCGACCTCGACGAGGCGCTCACTGAGGTACGCACCGCCCTGCTCGAGGCCGACGTCGAGTTCTCGGTCGTGCGGGCCTTCCTCGAGGCCGTGCGGACCCGGCTGGCCGGCGCCGCCCTCAGCCAGAGCCTGACCCCGGGCCAGCAGGTCATCAAGGCCGTCCACGACCAGCTCGTCGAGATCTTGGGGGCCGCGCCCCTCAAGGTCACCTACGCGTCGCGACCCCCGACGGTGGTGCTGCTCGCCGGCTTACAGGGCGCGGGCAAGACCACGGCGGCGGCCAAGCTGGCCCTCTGGTTCAAGCAGCAGGGCCGCCAGCCCTACCTGGTCGGCGCCGACCTCCAGCGTCCGGCGGCCGTCGAGCAGCTGCGCGTGCTCGCGGCCCAGGTGGGGGTGGACGTCTTCAGCGAACCGACCGACCCGGTCGAGGTGGCCCGCGCGGGTCTCGAGTCGGCCCGCCGGCTGGGGCGCGACGTCGTCATCGTCGACACGGCCGGCCGGCTCAGCGTCGACGCGGCTCTCATGGACGAGGTGCGCCGCGTCGCCGAGACGCTCCAGCCCCACTACACCTTCCTCGTCATCGACGCCGCCACCGGCCAGGACGCGGTGGTGACCGCGCGCGCCTTCCACGACGCGCTCGAGCTCACGGGCCTCGTGGTGACCAAGCTCGACTACGACGCGCGCGGCGGCGCGGTCCTCTCGGCGCGCGGCGTGGTCGGCCGTCCGGTCGTCTTCGCCTCGAGCGGGGAGAAGCTCGCCGACTTCGACCTCTTCTACCCCGAGCGGATGGCCTCGCGGATCCTCGGCATGGGCGACGTGATGACCCTCATCGAGCAGGCCGAGCGCGCCATGGACGCCGACGTCGTCGCCGAGTCGGCCGGTCGGATGGTGACGGGCACCTTCACCCTGGACGACTTCTTGGCCCAGCTCGCCCAGGTGCGCAAGATGGGCTCGCTCGGCGGCTTGATGCGCCTCATGCCCGGGGTGACCCGCGAGATGCGCCAGGCCGCGAGCAACGTCGACGAGCGCGAGATCGACCGGGTCGAGGCGATCGTGCGCTCGATGACCCCGGCCGAGCGGCGCGACCCGGCGATCATCGACGGCTCGCGCCGCACTCGCATCGCCAAGGGGTCGGCCACCTCGGTGGCCCAGGTCAACCAGCTGCTGCGCCAGTTCTCCGAGATGCGAAAGATGATGCGCCAGATGGGCTCGGGGGGCGCCCCGGCGCTGCCCCCGGGGATGGGCAAGCTCGCGGCCGCCGTGAAGGCCCGCGGCACCGAGGGCCTGGCCGGCCTGCCCGCCGGCCTCGGGACGGCGCCCGCGCGCCCGACCCCGCCCAGCAGCCCGCGGGGCAAGAAGAAGAAGGGCGGTCGGGTCACCCCGCCCAAGCAGCGATAGACTCTCAGACTCGGGCGCCGCGCCCTCAGAGACTCCACCGAAGGGAACAGAACTCGTGGCCGTGAAGATTCGCCTGGTGCGTATGGGCAAGAAGAAGCAGCCCACCTACCGCGTCGTCGCCGCCGACAGCCGCCGACCCCGTTCGGGGGCCTTCCTCGAGATCCTCGGGACCTACCAGCCCCGGGGCCTCTCGGCCGCCGAGCCCGAGACCGTCGTCACCATCGACAACGACAAGGTCGTGGCCTGGCTGAAGAACGGCGCCCAGCCGACCGAGCGGGTCGCCCGCCTGCTCAAGGCCTCGGGCGCCCTGGAGGCCTTCGAGGCCGCCAAGGCGGGCTCGTGAGCGAGCCGGTCG
>JAKABC010000147.1 GCA_021802025.1 Actinomycetes bacterium | reverse complement strand
GCGCGCCGTCACGGCGTCGAGGGCCGGGGCGATGTGGAAGCCCTGACCGTAGCGGGCCCCGAGGGCCCGCACCCGCTCCAGGACGAGTCCGTCCTCGACCCCCTCGACGAGGACCCCGAGGTCGAGCCGGGCGGCGTGCTCGAGGATCGTCTGGAGCATCGGCGCGGCGGCCGGGTT
This sequence comes from Actinomycetes bacterium, assembly GCA_021802025.1. GTDB lineage: Bacteria > Actinomycetota > Acidimicrobiia > Acidimicrobiales > RAAP-2 > RAAP-2. Next base: position 4,002 of record JAKABC010000147.1, on the reverse strand, counting down.
CGCGACGGCCTCGCGCGCGAACGAGACGTCGACCTTGATGACGTCGGGGGCGAGGTCGGCCAGCATCCCGAGCGACGTCACACCCGTGCCGAACCCGTCCAGCGCGACGCGCACCCCCAGGGCGCGCAGCGCCGCGGCGGTCGCCGCGCAGCGCTCGGGATCGCCCAGCACCGTCTCTTCGGAGACCTCGACGACCAGTCGGGCGGCGTCGAGCCCGTGGCGGGCCAGCGCGGCGTCGACCTGGGCGACGAAGCTCGAGTCGAGGAACTGGCGTCCGGTGACGTTGACCCCGAGGTAGGGCCGCTGGGAGCCCACGGGCGTCGGCCACCCGCGCGCCGCCTCGAGCGCGCCCTCGAGGGTGTAGGCCGACACCGCCGCCGCCAGGTCACCCTCGTCGAGCCCGGCGAGGAACGTGCGCGGCGGTACGACCCCGCGGATGGGGTGGTCCCAGCGCAGGAGCGCCTCGAAGCCCACCACGGCCAGGTTCGCCAGGTCCACCACCGGCTGGAAACGCACCTCGAGGTCGCCCGCCTCGAGCGCGTCGCGCAGGTCGCGGGCGAGGGACCGGTTCGAGACGGCCGCCTCGCGCAGCGCCGACGTGAAGAGCACGTAGCAGGACTTGCCCCGCCGCTTCGCCTCGTAGAGGGCGAGGTCGGCGTCTTTGAGCACTTCGCTCGGAGCGCCCTCGCTGCCGTCGAAGACGGCCACGCCGATCGAGGCGCGCTGGCGACGCGTGGTGTCCTCCAGGGCGAACGGTGCGGCCAACGTGTCGCGGAACCGCCGGGCCACCGCCTCGACCTCGGCCGGGGAGGCGAGGCCCTCGGCGAGGTAGATGAACTCGTCGCCGCCGAAGCGCGCCAGGGTGTCGCTCGCGCGCGCCACGTTGGTGAGCCGTTGGGCCACCGCCTCGAGCAGCGCGTCGCCGGCCAGGTGGCCGTGGGTGTCGTTGACCTGCTTGAAGTCGTCGAGGTCGACGAGCAGTATTGCCCCGTAGCCGCCCCCACGCGCGGCGCGCGAGAAGGCCTGGGTCAGACGGTCCTCGAGCATCGTGCGGTTCGCTAGTCCGGTCAGCGGATCGTGGAGGGCCTGGTGGGACAGGCGAGCGGCCCGCAGGCTCTCCTCGGTCACGTCGCGCTCGGAGGAGACGAAGTACAGGACCCGGCCCCCCTCGTCGCGCACGGCCGACCGGGTGATCTCGGCCGTGACGACGTGGCCGTCGCGGTGCACGTAGCGATTGACGTAGCGCGCCCGATGGACGTCGCCCGCCAGGATCCGCTCACGCCACTCCCGGGTTAACTCGACGTCCTCGGGGTGGGAGAAGGACCTCGTCGGGCGGCCCACGATCTCCTCGCGGCGAAATCCGACCATCTGGCAGAAGGCGTCGTTGACGTCGATCACCCGGTCCCGGAGGTCGCTGAAGAGCAGGGGCGCGGCGTTGGCCTCGAAGGCCAGGCGGAAGCGCTGCTCGCTGGTGCGCAGGCGCTCCTGGGCGCTCACCAGCTCCTGCGCGTCGCGCAGGCGACCGACGCCGTAGGCGAGGTCCTGGGCCAGGCCGCCGAACAGCTCGACTTCGTCGGCGCCGAAGAAGCCGACCTCGTCGGAGTGCAGGGTGAGCACGCCGATGACCTCGGAGCCGAGGGTGAGCGGCAGGGCGCAGCCGCTCACCAGGCCGGTCGCGTCGTAGCGGCCCCACCACGCGGAGAGCTCGGGGACGCGGCGCACGTCGTTGACGACCCGGGCGACCCCGGTCCGCAGTACCTCCCCGATGATCCCGCTGTCGAACTCGGCCTCGGCCTCGGCCTGCTCGACGTCGTCGAGGAAGGCGGTGCGTCCCGCGCGGGCCACGGCCACGATGCGCGGGCGGGGCTCGCGCTCGACGTAGCCGACCCACGCCAGCTTGATGGACCCAGTGGCGACCAGGCTCTGGCAGGAGCGCACCAGCAGGTCGCCCTCGTCCGTCGCCCCCACGAGGATTCGGTGGACGTCGGTGAGGATGCGCAACGCCCGGGTGAGGTGGAGGGGCTCGGTCACGTCGTGGGCGTTGACGACGACGCCGCGAATCGCCGGGTCGTCCAGGCAGTTGGTGAGGACGGCCTCGACGAGGCGCCAGTCCCCCTCCACGTTCACGATCCGCAGCACGAAGGGGGGGCTCGGGCCGCCCGTGGTGACGACGTCGGCGAAGGCCGCCGCGGCGACCTGGTGGTCCTCGGGGTGGATCAGGTCAAAGACGCTGCGACCGGTGCGCGAGCCCTCCTCGAAGCCCATCTGCGCGCGCGAGGCGGGGTTGGCGTAGGTGAGGACCATCTCGGCGTCGAGCACGACGAGCAGGTCGCTCGAGTTCGCCACGAGCGCCTCGAACCAGCGCTCCGACGCGCCGCGCCGCGCGAGGTCGCGCGCGCTGTCGCGTCTGGGGTCGCCTACGCCCTCGCCTGATCCGCTCACCACCCTCCCCCATCGGACATCGGAGTCCCGTTCGAAGAATACGCCTTACTCCTGATGGGAACGTCGACGCCGGTCCACCCCCCCGACAACCTCCCCACAACTTCGGTAACTCCCATCGGGTCTCCGACATCTCTGGGTGAGGGCTCGACGAGCCCACCGAGGAGTCCCGTGTCCGAGCCCGCCGTCTCCCCGCCGACGCTACCCACCCGCCGCCGCGCCCTCCTCGTGGGGGTGCTGGTCCTGATCGTGGTGGCCGGAGCCGTCGCGCTCACCCTGGCCAACCGACCCCCCGGACCCCGTCGCACGCTCACGGTGACCGGCACCGGGACGGTGCGCGGGGCGCCCGACACGATGAGCGTGGAGGTCGGGGTCCAGACGAGCGCCGCCTCGGCGAGCGCCGCGCTGACCCAGAACGACGCCGCGATGACCCGGCTCGAGTCGGCCCTCCTCGCCCACGGGCTCACCCGCTCCGGTCTGCAGACCTCGAACCTCGCGATCTACCCCGACACCAACGGCCGGGGTCAGGTCACGGGCTTCACGGTGAACGACACCTTGACGGCCACGACCCACCAGCTCGACGAGGCCGGCGCCGCGCTCGACGCGGCGGCCCGGGCGGTGGGCAACGACGTGCAGCTCAACGGGGTCTCCTTTTCCCTCTCGAGTCAGTCCCGCTGGCTCGCGCGGGCGCGTCGCGCCGCGGTGCGCAACGCCCGCGCGGCGGCTCTCCAGATCGCCGCGGCCAGCGGCACGTCGCTCGGCGCGCCGCTGTCGATCCTCGACGAGGAGAGTTCGTCGAGCCCCGTCGTCTTCGCCCCGACCAGCTTCGCCAGGGCCGCCGCCGTCCCCATCCAGCGGGGCACGACCTCGCTCTCGGTCCAGGTGAAGGTGATCTACGCCCTGGGCTGATCGTCGGGTCGCCGAGGGTTCGCACGCGCGGCCCACGCCTCGGCCACCAGGTCGAGATGGCCCACGTGACGGGCGTACTCCATGAGCAGGTGGAAGAGGATCCGCTCGAGTGTCGGGGGCGGAGCCCCCTCGGCGAACCTCGGGCCCGGACGGGCCCTCTGGTCCAATCGGCGGGTCTCCACGACGGCCCGGGTCAGCTCGCCCTGATCGCGCAGGCGCCGGGTGAGCGCGGCGCGTGTGGCGCCGGACTCGACCACCCACCGACTGTCACGCTGGTCGCCCCAGGGATCCTCCACGGCCTCGCCGAGGAAGCCCCACACGATCCAGCGGCGCTCGACGTGGCGCAGGTGGACGAGCATCCCCAGGGGCGTCCAGCCCGTCGCCACCCGACTGGAGGCGGCCTCGTCCTCGCTCAGCGACTCGACGAGGGCGATCGCCTCCTCGCGCAGGTAGTCGAGGTAGGTGAGCCACACCTTCGAGCGCGTGGCGACCAGGTCGCTCGGGCTCGGTGGGCGCCGGTCCACGCGCTCACCCTACCGACGTCCTCGCGAGAGACCCCGCGGTCGTGGTGCGGTAGTGGGCTCGAGCCCGGTACGGGGACCACCACGTGGAGCCTGGGGTGGGAATCGAACCCACGACCTGCGCATTACGAAT
>JAKABC010000146.1 GCA_021802025.1 Actinomycetes bacterium | reverse complement strand
ACGCACCAGCTGGTGCAAGGTGCGCAGCTCGCCCTGGCGGCCGTGGCCCGAGGCGTGGACGTTCTCCTGGGAGGAGTCGATCACCTCGGTGCCCTCGCGGTGCAGGTCGTCGATGACCCGCCCGACCGACCACTCGTTACCCGGGATGGGGTGGGAGGAGAGGATGATGGTGTCCTCGACGCCCACCGAGAAGCCGCGGGCGTCGCCGCGGCTCAGCCGCGACAGCACCGCCAGGGGCTCGCCCTGGCTGCCCGTGCACACCACGCACACCTCACCCGGCGCGTACCGGCCGATCTCCTCGACGTCGATGAGGTCGGCGGGGTCCACCCGCAGGAGGTGGAGCTTGCGGGCCAGCTTCACGTTGGCCTCCATCGAGCGTCCCATGAAGGCGATCCGCCGACCGGTCAGGTGCGCGGCGTCGGCGATCTGCTGAATCCGGTGGATGTGGCTGGCGAAGCAGGCCACCACCAGTCGGCGCTCGGGCCGCTCGAGGAAGAGTCGGCGCAGCGCCACCCCCACGCTCGACTCCGACGCGGTAAATCCCGGCTCCTCGGCGTTGGTCGAGTCGGCGAGCAGCAGGGCGACACCCTCTTCACCCAGCGCCGCCAGGCGACCGAGGTCGGTGCGCCGCCCGTCGATCGGGGCGGCGTCGAGCTTGAAGTCGCCCGAGTGCACCACGACCCCGACGCTCGTGTGGAAGGCCAGCGCGTGGGCGCTCGGCACCGAGTGGGTGACCGGGATGAACTCGACCTCGAAGGGGCCGATCCGGCGCCGCTCGAGGTCGGCCACCTCGATGAACTCGATCCGGCCGAGGCCCTTGGCCTCGGCCAGGCGGTGGCGGGCGAAGCCGAGCGCGAGGGCGCTGCCGTAGAGGGGGACGTTCACCTCGCGCAGCAGGTAGCGCAGGGCGCCGGTGTGGTCCTCGTGCCCGTGGGTGAGGACGATCCCGTCGACGCGGTCGCGCCGCTCGACCAGCCAGCGGAAGTCGGGCAGGATGAGGTCGACCCCGTACATGTTGGGCTCGGGGAACATCAGTCCCGCGTCGATCACCACGATGCGCCCGTCCTGCTCGAGGGCCATGCAGTTGCGGCCGATCTCGCCCAGGCCACCCAAGAAGGTGACCCGCAGCCCCTTAGGCACGGGTCGCCTGGAGTTCCCCGACCACCCGGGCGGCGGCGGCGTTGAGTTCGGGGTCGCTCGCCGGGTGGGGCAGTCGACACTCGCCCACGGCCAAACCGAGGAAGCGCAGCGCCGCCTTGGTCGGCATCGGGTTGGGGTAGGCCTCGGAGCTCTCGAAGGCGTAGCTCTCGCCCAGGCGCTCGTTGATCTTGCGGGCCTTGGACCACTTGTCGCGCTCGACGGCGCTGATCATCGCCGCGAACTCGGCGCCGGCCCAGTGGGCCGCCACCGAGACGACCCCGACCGCCCCCACGGCGAGGAAGGGCAGGGTCAGGCTGTCGTCGCCCGAGTAGAGGTTGAGCCGGTCACCGAGCTGGGCCGTCAGCCGGGCGGCCGCCGCCAGGTCGCCCGAGGCGTCCTTCAGGGCCACGATGTTGGAGTGCTGGTGGCACAGCTCGACGGTGGTGGCCGGGGCGATCTTGCGCCCGGTGCGCGCGGGGATGTCGTAGAGCATCACCGGCAGGGGCGTGCTCTCGGCCACCGCACCCAGGTGGGCGATCAGTCCGGCCTGACTGGGGCGGGCGTAGGCCGGGGTCGTGGCCAACACGCCGGCCACCCCGGTGGCGCGGACCTGGGCCGTGAGACTCACCGAGGCGCGGGTGCTGGCGAAGGTCGAGCCGGCCAGGACCGGGACGCTCACGGCCTCGGCGACGGCCGCGAAGAGGCCGAGCTTCTCGTCGTCGGTGAGCGACGAGCCCTCGCCCGTCGAGCCGCCGACCACGAGTCCCTCACTCCCCTGGTCGACCACGAAACGGGCCAGCTCGCGCGCCACGTCGTAGTCAACCGCGCCGTCGGGGCCGAACGGGGTGACGAGCGCGGTTAGGACGCGGCCGAAGAGGGGTTCCACGAGATGAACCTACCAGTCGGGCTCGCCCGAGCGCCGTCTAGTCGAGCAGTGCGCCCAGCCCGTCCACGAGCCCCGGCGCGGCCGTGACCTTCGCCAGCGCGAGGGCGACCCCGGCGACGAAGCTCTGTCGGTCGTAGGAGTCGTGGCGCAGGGTGAGTCCCTCGCCCGGCGAGCCGAAGATGACCTCCTCGTGGGCGACCAGTCCGGCCAGGCGCACCGCGTGGATGCGCACGCCCTCGGGACCTTCGGCGCCACGCGCGTGGGCCAGCGTCTCGCGGGTGGTGGGGTCGTGCATCGCGGGCCGACCGGCCGCGACGCGGGCGGCGCCGATCGCGCGCGCCGTGGCGAGCGCGGTGCCCGAGGGCGCGTCGACCTTGCCGTCGTGGTGGAGCTCGATCACCTCGACCCGCTCGAAGTAGGCCGCGGCGAGCGCCGCGAAGCGCTCGACGAGCGCGGCCCCCACGGCGAAGTTCGCCGCCACGACGACCCCGACCTCGCGCGCCGTGGCCTCGAGGGCCCCGCGCTCGAGCGGCGTCAGCCCCGTCGCCCCCACCACGAGCGGGATGCGGTGCGCGGCGCACCACGTGGCCGAGGCGAGGACGCCCTCGGGCGAGGAGAAGTCGACCACGGCCTCGACCGACCCCGGGTCGAGCGCCTCGATCGAGACTCGGTGGGCGGCGCCGTAGAGCGCGGCCGGCTCGGCGCGGTCCACCAGCGCGACGATCGCGTGGCCGCGAGCGGCCAGCCCCTCGGCGAGCGCCTGGCCCATGCGGCCCGCGCCGCCGACGATCGCCAGTCGCGTCACGGCGCGACCTTACCGCGACGGCGTCGGCGCGCCCGCCACCCGCAGAGCACGCCGGCCCATCCCGCGATCGTGGCCAGGCTGCCGACACTGGCGAGCTCGATGTAGGGCGCGTGGTAGTGGAAGTGCACGACCCACTCGCCCCGGGGCACGTCGACGGCGTCGATCAGTCCGCGGCGGTAGACCCGGAGCTCGCGCGTCGTGCCGGTGGCGACGTCGAGCGCCGTCGCGCGCCACCCCGGCAGGTACGCGGTCGAGCGCTCGAGCACCACCGGCCCGGCCGCGCGCACGCTCACCCACGAGTCGCCCCACGGCGCCGTCGCGACCTTGGTCACGCGACCCACGCCGCGCGCCACCCACGCGCGCGGCGCGAGGGTGCTCGCGCGCAGGACCGCGTAGGCGTCGTGGGTCGCCACGAGTCGCCACGCCGGGCCCGACAGGGCGAAGTCGAAGCGGCTGTCGAGCTGGAAGACCGCCGGGTGCGCCGCGTGGGTCGTGACGGCGAGGTCGGCGACGTCGACGCCCCCGACGGCGCTCACCACGAGCCCGGCCGCCGCGACCGGGGGCGCGCCACGCACCAACGCCCGCGCGCCGGTCCCGGACGCGCGCCAGGTCCCCGGGAGGGGCCGGCCCCGCGCCGAGAGGAACCGCACGGTCACCTCGCCGGCCGCGAGGCGGTGTCCCCGGGGGGCGCGCAGGGCGATGGAGGCGACGTCGAGGACCTCGCCGAAGGCGCGCGTGAGCGTCGGCGCGGGCCCGTAGCCGAGGCACGACGAGGGCCGAGGGGTGTCGGCGGTGCCGGGCTGGGCGAGCAGCTGGGTCGCCACGACGATCGTCGAGAGGCGCAGCGGCGCGAACACCCCGCGCGCCAACGCGCAGGGGTCGACCCAGTTCTGCGGGTGGGTTCCGGTCGCGGCGTCGTAGTAGGTCGCGAGCAGCGACCCGTAGCCCTGGACGCTCGCGAGCCCGGTGAAGACGTTCATGTTGGGCTGGCCGAGCGCGCGGTAGCTCTCGGTGTGGGTGCCCTGGTAGTCGACGAGCGCGAAGCGGCCTCGCCCACCCACCACGGCCAGGGCGTGGGCGCGCGACGCCTCGCGGGGCCCCGGCCCGCCGATGAAGCCGGTCGAGGTGAGCGCGGAGAAGGCGACGAGGTCGACCACGCAGACCGCCACGAGGGCGCGCCCGACGTGGCGCCAGCGGCCGGCCCCGACGACCAGGGCCAGGCACGAGAGTCCGAGCGCCGCGAAGACGACGTCGGCCCCGGTGAGCCCGGTGGCGAGAGACGCGCTGTCGGTCGTGATGCCGACCCAGCGCACGAGAGCCGGTCCGTCGACGATCTCGGCCACCGACACCCCCGTCA
>JAKABC010000010.1 GCA_021802025.1 Actinomycetes bacterium | reverse complement strand
CAACCGCCGGGTCCAAGAGGACGACGCGTCGGTCCACGCCGAGACCGACGCCTTCCGCCGCGCCGGACGTCGCCGGGGATACCGCGACACCGTCATGGTCACCACCCTCTCGCCGTGCTGGTACTGCTCGGGGCTCGTGCGTCAGTTCAACATCGGCGCCGTGGTCGTCGGCGAGACTGAGACCTTCAGCGGTGGGCACGAGTGGCTGGCCGAGAACGGCGTCGAGGTGCTCGTGCTCGACGATCCGGCCTGCCGAGAGATCCTGCGCGCCTTCATCGCGGAGCGACCTGAGGTCTGGGACGAGGACATCGGGCTGTGACCTCCGCGTCCCCGTCGCATCCGCGCGCCCGGTGACCTTGGCCGCGCCCTGCCCGCTGTGCGAGAGGCACCGCGGCGCGGGTCCCCTCGCCGGCGTCCCGATCTACGAGGACGATCTCGTCCTCGCCTACCACGCCCCGCCCGAGGCGAACGGCGCGTACCTCGGCTACGTCTTCGTCGAGACGCGCCGCCACGTCGCCGGCCTCGCCGCGCGCACCGACGACGAGGTCGTCGCCGAGGCGCGCCTCGTCACGCGGGTCGCGGCCGCCCTCGAGGCCCTCGGGGCCGAACACGTCTACTCCTTCGTCGTCGACCACGTCGCCCACCACCACGCCCACGTCGTGGCTCGTCACCCCGGGACGCCCCGCGAGTACTGGGGATGGCGCGTGGATGAGTGGCCCGACGCGCCCCGGGGAGACGCGAGCGCGCTCGAGGAGTACCGCAGCCGCCTAGCGGCCCTCCTCCGCTGATCGGCGCACCGGGGGTCCGAAGAGTCGATCGCCGGCGTCGCCCAGGCCGGGGGTGATGTAGCCCACGGCGTTCAGCTCCTCATCCAGGGCCGCCGCGACGATCACGGCCTCGTGACGGGAGTGGACGAGCTCGACTCCCGGGCGCGCCGCGATCAGGCACAGCACGGTGACCGTCCCGGCCCCTCGCTCCTCGAGCATCGTGAGGACGCGGTCGAGCGAGCCCCCGGTGGCGAGCATCGGGTCACAGACCACCACGTGGACGCCTTCGAGCCGGTCCGGCAGACCGTCGAGGTAGACCTCAGGCTCGAGGGTGGTCTCGTCGCGGCGCAGCCCCACCAGGCAGAGGCGGTTGTGGGGCAGGACCTCTTGCACCGCGGGGCTCATGCCCAACCCGGCGCGAAGTATCGGCACGATCACGTACTCGGTGTCGATGCGCACGGCCGGTGCCCCCGCGGTCACCGGGGTGTCGACGGTCGTCGCGGTGACCGGCGCGTCGCGGAAGGCCTCGTAGGCGACGAAACGCGATATCTCCCCCGCGAGACGCAAGAAGTCGGCGTTGCTCGTGCGCGCGTCGCGCAGTTGGCGGACCTTGTCCGCGACGACGGGGTGATCGACGACGAGCAGCGCGGCCACGGCTGCCACACTACGCCGGGCGCGAGACCCGTCGGAGGGTCTCATTACACTCGAACCCGTGCCGTTTTACCCCGCCTCGCCCGCCGCGTCGGTGAGCGAGGAGGGAGCGAACCCCCTGGGCGGTGTGCGCTCGCGCTACCCCGGCCCCCGGGCCCGAATCGCCCCCGACCCGAGCCTGCCCTGGTGGCGTCGGGTCCTGCCGGTGATCGCCTCGCACCGCGGGCCCTTCGTCGCCTCGATCACGCTGGCGTTCGTCTCGTCGGTTCTCCAGGTGCTCGTGCCCAACATGCTCAACGGCGACGTCGACAACATCCTCCTGCGCCACGTGGGATCGCTCCGCGACGCGGTGGTCGCGATCGTGGTGGTCGGCGTCCTCGCGGGGCTCACCGGACTCGCCTCGCGCCAGTACCTCTACCGGACGGCCTACGACGTCGAGGCCGACCTGCGCTCGCTCATCTATGAGCACCTCGCCTGGCTCTCCTTCGCCTTCTACGACCGGGTCCAGTCGGGTCAGCTCATCAGCCGGGCCAACAGCGACATCCGCAGCGTGCAGATGTACTCGACCTTCGCGCCACTCATCCTCGTCCAGTCGGGGATCGGCGTGATCGCCTTCGCCTTCATGCTGAGCATCTCGTGGCCGCTGGCGCTGCTGGCGCTGGTGATCATGCCCTTCCTCTACGTGATCGGCGTGAAGATGCGCCGGGTGATGTTCCCCATCTCGTGGGTGACCCAGGCCCGGCTCGCCGACGTCGCGACGATCGTCGACGAGAACGTCAACGGCGTGCGGGTCGTCAAGGCCTTCGCTCAGGAGGGCGCCGAGGTCAACCGACTGGCCGACGCCGCCGAACGGGTCGCCTGGGCCTACATCAAAGACGCCAACCTGCGCGCCACCTGGGCGCCCTGGGTGCAGAACCTGCCCCAGCTGGGGCTCGCGCTCGTCCTGTTCTTCGGCGGGTGGATGGTCATCCAGGGCCACCTGGGCATCGGCGCCATCCTGGCCTTCAACGCCTACCTCTTGATGCTCCAGGCCCCCTTCATGATGCTCGGCCAGCTCGTCATGATGGGTCAGCGCGCCAAGGCCAGCGCGGAGCGGATCTTCGAGATCCTCGACGAGCGCCCCGACGTCGTCGAGCGACCGGGGGCCTACGACCTCGCGGACCCGCGCGGGGAGGTCGCCTTCGCGGGCGTCGGCTTCACCTACGCCAACGGCGTGCGGGTGCTCGAGGACGTGAACCTCCTGGTCTCACCGGGCGAGACGGTGGCGATCGTCGGGCGCACCGGGTCGGGCAAGTCCACGATCGCCCGGCTGCTGACGCGCTTCTACGACGTGAGCGAGGGGGCGATCACGATCGACGGCCACGACGTGCGCGACCTCACCCTCGCGTCACTGCGCCGCGCCGTCGGCGTCGTCCTCGACGAGCCCTTCCTCTTCTCGGTGTCGATCCGCGACAACATCGCCTACGGGTGGCCGGACGCGCCGTTGGACGACGTGGTGGCGGCGGCGCGCGCGGCCAACGCTCACGAGTTCATCGTCCGGCTGCCCGACGGCTACGACACCGTGGTCGGCGAGCGTGGCTACACCCTCTCGGGCGGGCAGCGCCAGCGCATCGCCATCGCCCGGACCCTGCTCGCGAACCCGCCGGTGCTCGTCCTCGACGACGCCACGAGCGCCATCGACGTGCACGTCGAGGCCGGCATCCACGAGGCGCTGCGCCAACTGCTCACGACGCGCACGACGCTGGTGATCGCCCACCGCGTCTCGACCATCGCGCTCGCCGACCGGGTCGTCCTGCTCGACGGGGGCCGCATCGTCGCCGCCGGCACCCACCAGGACCTGCTCGAGCGCGAGCCGCTCTACGCCGAGGTCCTGGCCCAGGCGGTGCGCGACGAGCCCGCGGAGGAGAGCTGATGGCCTGGGGCGGCGGCTTCGGCGGCGGGATGTTCGGCCAGAGCGCGAGCGCGGCGAGCGCGCGAGCTGGTCTGCCCTTCGGCGGGATCCCGAGCGAGTTGCGCGAAGAGGCCGAGCGGCTCCTCGCCGGCGAGCCCGCGCACCCCCCGGCCGACGTGTCCTTCACCCAACGGCCGAGCGAGCGCGAGCGCCGCCGGCTCACCCTTCCGAGCCTCGTCTTCACCTACCCCCGTTGGGTGACCGGGGCCTCGCTCACCATCATCTTGAACAGCCTCGTCCTGCAGGCCGGTCCGCTGCTCACCGAGATCGCGATCGCCCGGGGCATGGAGCCCGGCCACCACGACCTGGCGGTCATCGCCCTGTGCGCGATCGCCTACCTCGTGCTGGCCCTGGCGGCGGCGCTGCTCCAGCGCGCCGGGGTCAACCTCACGGGCCGCCTCTCGTCGCGGGTGATGCACGACCTGCGCATCAAGGTCTTCACGCAGCTCCAACGGCTCAGCCTCGACTTCTTCACCGAGGAGAAGGCCGGGGTCCTCATGAGCCGGATGACGAGCGACATCGAGAACCTCCAGCAGCTGCTCCAGGACGGGATCAGCCAGTTCGCCCTGCAGGGCTTGACCATGGTGGTGATCGCCGTGGTGCTCTTCGTCCTCAACGCGACCCTCGCCCTGTGGACCATCCTCGCGATCGTCCCGGTGATGTTCGTCATGACGGTCTGGTACCACCACGCCTCGGAGCGCGGCTACCTGCGCAGTCGAGACCGCATCGCCCTGGTGCTGGCCGACCTCTCGGAGTCCCTCTACGGGATCCGCGTGGTGACCGCCCACAACCGCCAGCGCCGCAACATCGTGAACCACCGCCACGTCGTGGGCGCCTACCGCGACGCCAACGTCTACACCGGTCGGGTCAACTCCCTCTACGGCCCGGCCACCACCATGATCGGCATCCTCGGCCAGGCGCTCCTCCTGGGCGTCGGCGGCTCGATGGTGCTCGACCACCGGCTCGACGTCGCGGCCCTCATCGCGTTCGTCCTCTACCTCAACCGGTTCTTCGCCCCCATCCAGCTGCTCGTCCAGCAGTACACATCCCTCCAGCAGGGTCGCTCGTCGATCATCCGGCTGCGCGAGCTCCTCGAGACCCCGCCGTCGGTCGACGAGAAGGAGGACGCGATCGAGCTGCCCTTGATCGAGGGGCGCATCACCTTTGAGGACGTGACCTTCGGCTACGACCCCGAACGGCCGGTCCTCACCCACGTGGACCTCGAGATCGCCCCGGGTGAGTCGGTCGCCTTCGTCGGGCCCACCGGGGCCGGCAAGTCGACCCTGGCCAAACTGGCCAACCGCTTCTACGATCCCGTCGAGGGGCGCGTCCTCGTCGACGGGATCGACCTGCGCGAGGTGACCCTGTCCTCGCTGCGCCGCCAGGTCGGGGTCGTGCCCCAAGAGCCCTTCCTCTTCGCCGGCTCGATTCGCACCAACCTCGCCTTCGGGCGACCGGACGCCACCGAGGCCGAGATCGACGAGGCGATCGACCTGGTCGGGCTGCGCGAGCTCGTCAATCGGCTGCCCGAGGGGCTCGACACCGCGGTCCACGAGCGCGGCCAGACGCTCTCGGCGGGCGAGCGCCAGCAACTGGCCCTGGCCCGGGCCTTCCTCGCCCGGCCGCGCGTGCTCATCCTCGACGAGGCGACCTCCTCGCTCGACCTCCAGAGCGAGATCGTCGTGGAGCGGGCCCTCGACGCGCTGCTCGAGGGCCGCTCGGCCATCCTCATCGCTCACCGGCTCACGACCGCCCAGCGGGCCGACCGGATCGCCGTGGTCGACCACGGCGGGATCGTCGAGGTGGGCAGTCCCGCCGAGCTGCTCGCCCGCGACGGCGCCTACGCCGCGATGTACCGGGCGTGGGTCGAGGCGGGCGGACGCGACGCGAGCCGCGACGCCGCGGGCCGCTAGGCCGAGAGCGGCGCGACCAGCGCCGCTCGCCGGGCCTCGTAGGCGGCGATCGAGGCCGCCTTGACCGGCCCGAAGCCCCGCACGAGTCTGGGCGCGTCCGCGAGCGCGACGGCCCGCTCGTAGGTAGCGGGCGCCAGGGTCGCGATGAGCTCCTCCACGGTGGCGACGTACTCGTCGCGCACCCGACGCTCCGAACGGCGCAGCGCCGAGCGCCCGAAGGGATCGAGACGCGTCTCGCGCAGGCCGCGTCCGGCGCGCAGGATCCGCAGGGCCCAGCGCGACCCCGGGCCGATGCGGCGTTTGTGGCCCGTCGCGCGCTGGCGCTCGGAGAGTGCGAGGTGGAACGTCGTCGAGGCCCCGTCGCCGAAGGTCGCGGCCACCTCGGCCCGGGACGCGCCGGCGAGGAGCAGCCGGGCCACCTCGTACTCGTCCTTGTAGGCGCTGAGACGGTGGAGCTGCTCGGCCACCGCCCGCACGAAGGGCCCCTCGTCATCGCCCAGGGCCGCCTCGGCCGCGCGGGCGCGACCGACGATCTCGGCGTAGCGCCGGGCCGCCCCCTCGCCACGCGACGCGCGAAGGTCGACCAGTCGTAGCGCGACCAGCGACTCGAGGTCGCCCCCCTCGGGCGCGCCCACGACCCGAAGGAGCTCGTCGGGCCCGACGGGTGGCCGGGGCGGACGAGGTAGCGCGCGATCCACGACCGCCCGCCGGCCCAGGGCGAACGCCGCGAGGTTGCGCTCGACCTCGACCCCGTTGGCCTCGATCGCGGCGCGCAGCGAGGCGGCGCGCAGTCCGAGCGCCCCGCACTGGAACGCGGCGCCGAGCAGGACGACGTTGGCGAAGGTGTCCTCGCCCAGGTGCGCGCGTGACACGGCGGCGGCGTCGAGCCAGACGTTCTCGTCACGACGGGTGCGCGCGTCGACGCGCGCGCGCAGCTCCTCGGGCGCCACGACCGGCGTGGCCGGGTCGGCCACCTGGCGGCCCACCGGCACCGTGGTGCTCGAGACGACGGCCAGCGTGCGCGCGGGGTCGGTCACCCCGAGGTAGGCCGAGGTCGCCGCGACCAGGGCGTCGCCGCCCAGGTACAGGTCGCACTCCCCCTCGCCCAGGCGCGCGCCGAGCGGCTCGTCGCGTTCGCTCAGGCGCAGGTCCGACACCACCGCCCCGCCCTTTTGGGCGATGCCGGTCTGGTCGAGGGCGCGCACGTAGCGGCCCTCGAGGTGGGCGGCGACGGCGATGACCTGGGCCACGGTTACCACCCCGGTGCCGCCGATGCCGGTGATCCGCACCCGGCGCGTGGCGCGCGAGGCCGCCGGCTCGGGGATGTCGAGGTCGTCGGGCCGGCGCTCGGCGGGCCGGGCCCGTCCGACCCGCACGGTCGTGAGGGCGGGGCACCGACCCGCCAGACACGAGTAGTCGAGGTTGCACGACTCCTGGTGGATCTGGCGCTTGGTGCCCAGGGCCGTCTCCACCGGGCGCACCGACAGGCAGTTCGAGGCGACCCCGCAGTCCCCGCACCCCTCGCAGACGAGGGTATTGATGTGGACCCGGCGCGTGGGGGTCGGGGCGAGGCCGCGGCGACGGCGACGGCGCAGCTCGACCGCGCAGCCCTGGTCGTGCAGGAGGACGGTCACCCCGGGCACCTCGGCCAGGCCGCGCTCGACCTCGAGGAGCCGCTCGCGGGGCCACACCGAAACCCACGACGGCAGCGCGCGCCGGGTCCGGCGCGGGTCGTCACTGGTCGCCACCACCCGGCTGACCCCCTCGGCGCGCAACGACGTGGCGAGCTCGGCCAGGCTGCGGCCACCGTGCACGGGCTGGCCCCCGGTCATGGCGACGGTCCCGTTGACGAGCAGCTTGAAGGTGACGTGCGCCCCGGCGGCCACGGCCGCCCGCACGGCCAGCGAGCCCGAGTGGGCGTAGGTGCCGTCGCCGAGGTTCTGGACGAAGTGGGTGGTGGCGACGAAGGGTTCCATACCGTTCCACATGGCGCCCTCCCCACCCATCTGGAAGCGGCCGACGACGCCGCCCACCCGACGCGGGTCCATCTGGATCGCCAGGCCGTGGCAGCCACTGCCCGAGCCCACGCACGTCCCCTCGGGGACACGCACCGAGGTGTTGTGCGGGCAGCCCGAGCAGAAGTACGCCCCGCGCACCACGGGGAGGGCCGCGGGAACGGGGGGTCGTCGCGCCGCCCGGTACGCCGCGGCGAGGGCGTCGCCGCGCCCGGCGACGAGCCGCGCGGCGATCACCTCGGCCAGCGCGTCCACCTCGACCTCGCCGGTGGCGGGCACGAGGGGCCGACCGGCCTCGTCGCGCTTGCCCACGACCCGCGGCGCCGCCGGCTCGCCGGCGAGGGCCGCCTTCACCACGGTCTCGAGGAACGGCCGCTTGTCCTCCACGACCAGGACCTCGTCGAGGCCGCGGGCGAAGTCGCGCACCACCGCCTCGTCCATCGGGTAGGGCATCGACACCTTGAGCAGGCGCACGCCGGCGACCGCGAGATCGGCCTCGCGGTAGCCGACGCGCGCGAGGGCACCGAGCACGCTCAGGTACGCCGGACCGGCCGCGACGATGCCGAGCGTGTCGTGGGCCGAGGCGTGGGTGACCCGATTGAGCCCGTTCGCCACGCCGTAGCGCGTCGCGACCTCGAGCCGGACGCCGTAGAGGGAGCGCTCCAGTTCGATCAGGTTCGCGCCGAGCAGCTGGGCGCTCACCCGATGCCCGTGGGCCCCGGGGTGGTCGGGCTCGACCGGGTCCACCCGGTCGGGGCCCACCTCGACGCTCTGGGTCGCGTCGGCCACGCTCGCCGACAGGCGCAGCCCGACCCAGAGCCCCGACGCGCGCGACAGCGCGATGCCGTGGCGGCCGAGGTCGAGCACCTCCTGGGGGTCGGCCGGGGAGAGGAAGGGCAGGGCCAGGGCGTACAGCGACGGCTCCGAGGAGGACGGGACGCTCGAGGACTTGGCCTGCGGGTCGTCGCCGACCACCACCAGGACCCCGCCGCGCGGGCCGGCCCCCATGAGGTTGCCGTGGCGCAGCGCGTCCGAGGCCCGGTCGAGTCCCGGCGCCTTGGCGTACCAGAGGGCGACCACCCCCTCCACGGTGCGGTCGGGCCGGATCGTGGCGAGCTGACTGCCGGCGACCGCCGTCGCCGCGAGCTCCTCGTTGAGGCCCGGGCGGTGCACCGCGCGCCAGCGCGCGAGCCACTCGCTCGAGCGGGCGAGCTCGAGGTCCAGTCCGGCGAGGGGCGAACCCGGGTAGCCGGTGACGAACTGGGCGACGTCAAGACCGCGGGCCGCGTCGGCGGCCGCCTGGTCGCCCAGGAGGCGCACGACGGCCTGGACGCCCGAGAGCAGGACGCGGCCCCGCTCGAGGCGGTAGCGGCCGCTCGGCCCGGGGGTGGGAGCGCTCACGACCCGACGGTAGCCAGCCCGGGCCGAAGGGCCCTGGTGACCAAAGGCCCTATCGCGGCTAGAGCAGGGCGCCCAGCTCCTCGACGAGGGCGGCGGCGCTGCGCCCCGGGGTCGGCACCGGGGCGACCTGGAGGTGGGTGACCCCGGCCTCGGCGAAGGCCGCCACCCGCTCGGCGACGTAGCCGGCCGGTCCGCACAGGGTCGTGAGCTCGAGCATCTCCGCGGGCACCGCGGCCTCGGCCTCGGCCTTGCGTCCGGCGAGGTAGAGGTCCTGGATGGCCGCGGCGGCGTCGGCGAAGCCGTAGCGCACGGCCAGCTCGTTGTAGAAGTTCTTACCGCGCGCGCCCATGCCCCCGACGTAGAGCGCCACCATGGAGCGGGCGCGCTCGCGCACCTCGAGCACTTCGGGACCCTCACCGATCGCGAGCAGACCCCCGGCCGTCACCATGAGCGGGCCGAGACTCGGGTCGCGCCGAGCCCGACCGGCGTCGAGGGCGGCGCCCCACACGGCGCGCGCCCGCTCGGGGATGAAGAGGATGGGCATCCAGCCGTCGGCGACCTCGGCGGCGAGCGCCACGTTGCGCTCGCCCAGGGCCGCCACCCACACCGGAATGTCCGCGCGGTCGGGGTGGGCGATGATCTTGAGGGGTTTGGCGAGCCCGGTGCCCCTGCCCTCGGCCAGGGGCATCGAGTAGTGCTTGCCGCCGTGCTCTAAGGGCGCCTCGCGGCGCCACACGGCCCGGCAGATCTCGACGATCTCGCGGGTGCGCCCCAGCGGGTCGTCGTAGGGCACGCCGTGGAAGCCCTCGATGACCTGGGGGCCCGAGGCCCCGAGGCCAAGGTGGAAACGGCCCGAGGTCAGGTGGTCGAGGCCGGCCGCGGTCATGGCGATCAGGGTGGGGGTGCGCGTGTAGATCGGCAGGATCCCCGAGCCGATCTCGACGCGCTCGGTCTTGGCGGCGAGGTAGCCCATGAGCGACACCCCGTCGAAGCCGTAGGCCTCGGGCACCCAGACCAGGTCGAGGCCGGCCCGCTCGAGCTCGGCCACCTCGTCGACCGCGCGGCGGAAGCCGCCCGCGTAGCCCAGCATCGTCGAGATCTTCATCGGGCCTCCCACGACACGCTAACCGACCTCCCTGGCGGGCACCGTGGGGGCCGGCCACGTAGGCTCGGGGGTGGAGCAACGGCGCTCCCCATAGCCCAAGGCTGGTGACAGAGTGGTCACACGTCAGCACGAGACCCACCACGACGAGTTCAATCCGTGGCTGCGGGTCACATCCCTCATCGAGCAGGCGGGTCACATCCTCGAGCTCGACGACGGCCTCATCCAACGAATCATCACGCCCGAGCGGATCCTCGAGGTGTCCATCCCGGTGCGCCGCGACAGCGGCAAGGTCGAGGTCTTCACCGGCTGGCGCATCCAGCACGACTCCTCCCGTGGGCCGGGCAAGGGCGGCATCCGCTTCCACCAGAGCGTCAACGTCGACGAGATCGCGGCCCTGTCGGCCGACATGTCGATCAAGTGCGCCGTCGTCAACATCCCCTACGGCGGGGCCAAGGGCGGCGTCAAAGTCGATCCCGACACGCTGAGCCGCGACGAGCTCGAGCGGCTCACGCGGCGCTACGCCTACGCCATCTCGCCGATGATCGGCCCCGACCGTGACATCCCGGCCCCCGACATCAACACCGACCCCCAGGTCATGAGCTGGATCATGGACACCGTGTCGATGCTGCGGGGCCACTCGATGCCCGGCGTCGTCACCGGCAAGCCCCTGGCCATCGGCGGGTCGTTCGGCCACGCCGGCGCCACCTCGCTCGGGGTGACGATCTGCACCCTGGGACTGCTCAAGCAGCTCGGACTCGCCCCCGAGGGCCAGCGCGTGATCATCCAGGGCTACGGCAAGGTCGGGGGCCCGCTCATCAAACTCCTCACCGACCGCGGCATGAAGGTCGTCGGCCTCGCCGACATCCACGGCGCCATCCACGTCCCCGAGGGCATCGACGCGCACCGGATGAGCGACCACTACGCCGAGGCCCACTCGATCATCGGCTACCCCGGCGCCGAGGAGGTCGCCCCTGACGCGTTCTTCACGATCCCGAGCGACATCGCCGTCCCGGCGGCCCTGGGCGGCGTTGTCGACGAGAAAGTCGCCTCGACGATGTCGGCCTCGATGATGGTGGAGGCGGCCAACGGGCCCACGACCGGCGAGGGGGCCGCCATCTTGGCCGAGCGGGGCATCCCGGTCGTGCCCGACGTCCTGGCCAACGCCGGCGGCGTCGTCGCCTCGTACTTCGAGTGGGCCCAGGACCTGCAGGGCTTCATGTGGGAGCACGAGCTCTTCACCAAGCGCCTCGAGACCGTCATGCAGCACGCCTTCGACTCGGTGTGGATCCGCCACCAGCAGCTCGGGCTCGAGCTGCGCGACACCGCGCTCGTGGTGGGGGTGGAGCGCATCGCCGAGGCGACCAAGCTCCGCGGCCTCTTCCCCTAAATCGACGCGCCCGCGCGCCGGCCTAGCCTGTGGTCGTGATCGCCTGCGTCCCGGTACTGCCCGACGGCACCGTCGACCCGCGGTGGGGCCGCGCCGACCGCTTGGCCATCGCCGAGGTCGAGGGCGGGCGACTCCTCTCCTGGGAGGAGTTCCAGGTCGACTGGAGCGTCCGCCACGACGAGGGCAGCTCGGCGCGCCACCACGCGCGCGTCGCGCGCTTCTTGCTCGAGCACCACGTGGGCGCCGTCGTCGCCCACCACGTCGGCGAGGGCATGGTGCGCCAGCTCGCGACGATGAAGGTCGCTCTCCACCTCGACGCCGTGGGCGACGCCCGCGACGCCGTGCGAGCCGCCCTGGCGAGCGAGGGAACCGGCGACTAGGCCAGGGGCACGAGCGCCCGCTCGGCCCGCACGACCCGCGGTCGCGCGCGCAACCAGTAGACGAGCGACGCGACGAACGCCGCGGGCCACAGGAAGATCCCGGCGCCGAGGACGACGAGCCACGCACTGCGCGAGTAGCCCGCCGCGTAGAACGCCACGCGGGTGTGGTCCGCGACGTCGACGATCGTGCGCACCGCGAGGACGACCGCGCCGATGCCGCCGGCCCACCACACCAGCGAGGCGACCGCGACGCCCACGGTTCAGTCGGCCACGCGGGCCTGGGTGTCCTCCTCAGCCACCGAGTCGACCAGGTTCGGCTTGCGGTCGGGGCGGATGAGCCCCTCGTAGAGGGCGCCCGCCGCGACGATGATCACCATGACGAGCAGCGTGATCCAGCCGTAGTTGAAGAGCAGCCCCCGACCGCTCGAGAGCGAGCTCGGCCAGACGATGTTGAGCAGCATCAACAGCAGGTACGCCCCGGATAGGAAGGTCACCGTCCCGGACCAGCGACCCAGGGTGAACTGCCCGCTCGGGCGCCAGCCCCGCCGCTTGGCGATCCACGAGCCGAGGACCGTCAAGAAGAACGAAAGGTAGATGCCCGAGGTCGCGAAGGAGATCAGCGCGAGCAGGGCGTTCACCTTGGCCGGGTACTCGAACCACAAGATGTGGACGTTCGTCGACGGGTTGACCAGCACGAGCAGCAAGAACGCGAAGGGCACGATCGTGGCCACCAGGATCGAGTTGCGCGGGGTGCGGTGCACGGGGGTGACCCGGCGCAGGGTCGGGGCCCCGGGCACGGCGTTGTCGCGCGCGAGGGCGAAGACCACCCGCGACCCCGCGCCCATCACCGCGGTCCCGCAGCTGAAGAACGCGATGATCACCATCACCAAGAAGAAGTCCTGGAGCCAGCTGGGCAGCGTGGCGAGGATGATCGGCACGCCGTTGGTGGCGACCGTGGTGAAGGCCTTGGTGCCGCCGGGGATCGCCAGGATGAGCCCGAGGACCAGCACGAACGAGGCGAGGCCGCCGTAGAGGATGGCGTTGCGCATCGCGCGCGGCACCTGGCGGCCGGCGTCCTTGGTCTCTTCGGCGATGTCGCCCGCGGACTCGAAGCCGTAGAAGATGTACACGTTGGCCAAGATCGCGATCAGCGCGGCGCCGGTGAGCCAGTGGCCCCCGAAGTTGATGCCGAAGGGGTTCGAGTGCGCGTACTGCACGCCCTGGGAGGTGAAGAGGTACCCCAGCCCGTGGTGGAAGCCGTTGATGGCCAGTGCGATGAAGACCCCAAAGGTGCCGATCGTCTCGACGTACACCCCGAAGTGGGCGACGCGTCCGAGGAGCTTGGCCCCGACCGAGTTCATGATGGCCGAGAGCACGATGACGATCGCCACGGTGATGAAGATCGTGAGGTGGTCCGCGGGGTTGAGGTGGGTGTGGAACCAGGTGTTCGAGAGGCTCGCCACGTAGCCGACGATGCCCGAGTCCACCGAGGCGACGGTCGCCAGCAGCGCGAAGCCGTAGATCCAGCCCACGAACCACCCGTAGCGGGGCCCGACGTTGAACTTGCCGTACTGGTAGAGCGCCCCGGCGACGGGGTACTCGCTCGCCAGCTCACCGAAGACGAGCGCGACGAGGGTCATGAAGAGCACGACGACCGGGATCGTCCAGATGTAGGCCGGCCCACCGGCCACCAGACCCACGAAGAAGATCGAGTAGATGCCCACCATCGGACTCAGGTAGCTGAAGGCCACCGAGAAGTTGTCGAAGAGCGACAGGACCCGTTTGAGCTCCTGGCGGTACCCCAGCGCGTGGAGCCGATCGTGGTCGTGTCCCTGGTCGTCGACCTGTGACATCTATCCCCCCTTGGCGCCCCCGTCGGGGCTTGGCGCCACCCTAACGAGGACCGGGGGGGTGATAAAAGTATTTCGGCGCCGTTCCTGAGAGAGTGCGCTGTGTCAGGGTGGACGTCGTGGTTGAACCCGACCCCGTGGAGCGCCTCGGCGAACTCGAGGTCCTCGTGCGTCGTCTCAGCGAGGAGAACGCGCGCCTGCGCGACGAGGTCGCCCGGCTGCGCGCCGACCGCGACGAGCGCCCGCCCCACTACCTCTGATCAGCACGACAGGACGTTGCGCGTGGCGACGACCTGGGCGGCCGCCTCGGCGAGGGTCGCGCGCGCGAGACTCCCCGCGGTGACGGCCGACGCGAGGGCCGCCGCGCTCGCGCGCGCGAGGGCGAGCGCGCCCGCCGGGGTGGGCGACGGACCCGCGAGGACGAGGTCGGCGCCGGCTTCCACCGCCTCGACCGACGCCGACGGGACCGAGAGGCCGGCGGCCGATATCGCCCCCGCCGAGAGCGAGTCGGTCATCGTGAGACCGCCAAAGCCCATCGGCCCGCGCAGGTACCGGTAGACGACGGCCGAGAGGCTGGCGGGCTCGGCCGTGAGGCCCGGCACGCGCGCGTTGGCCACCATCACGCCCGGCGCTCCGGCGGCGATCGCCGCGCGGAAGGGGGCGAGGTCCGTGGCGACCAGCTGGGGCCAGGGCCGGGTGGCCGCCGGTGCGTAGTCGGTGTTGCCCGTCGCTCCGCCCAGTCCGGGGAAGTGCTTCACGACCGCGGTGACCCCCGCGCGCGCCAGACCCTGAGAGAAGGCGGTCCCGTCGGCGGCGACGGTGGCTGCCACCCCCGAGAACGAGCGCAGCCCGTCGGGGTCGCGAGCCCCGGGGTAGACGGCGCGCGGGTCGACGTCGAGCACCGGGGCGAGGTCGACGGTGAGCCCGGCCGCGAGCATCGAGGCGCCCAGGCGCTCGCCGGCGAGCTCGATGCGCGACGGGCTCCAGCTCGTCCCCATCGCCCTCGCCCACGGCGGGGCCGCCACCAGGTTGGTCAGGCGGGCGACGCCGCCGCCCTCCTCGTCGCTCATCACGAGCATCGCGAGCCCCCCGGGCGTCATCGTCTGGAGCCGGGCGACCACGCGCGCAAAGCCGGCCGGCGCGCGGGACCCGAAGACGAGCAGGGCCCCGAAGCCGGCGTGGGCGGCCGGACCGTAGGACCCAACGTGGGCCGCGTCCACCGAGACGGCGACCACCTCGTCGGCGAGTCGCGGGAGGCTCCACCCGTCGACCACGCGCCGCGCGCACACGAGGGCCCCCGTCGCTGCGGTGCTCGTGGTCGTGGGCCCGGCCGTCGTGGTCGTCGTGGTGGTCGATCCGGCCGAGACCGGCCCCGCGCTCGTGAGGGACGCCGCCGCCACGGCGGCGCCGGCGAGGACGGCCAGGGTCCGGGGGGCTCGTCGCACCCCCTCACGCTACGGGCGGGCCACTGCGCGCCCCCTGTCAGTACGCTTATTGACCATGACGACCCTCACCCCCGCGGTCTTCGTGGGCCACGGCAACCCCATGAACGCGCTCGAGCACAACCGCTACACCGAGGCGTGGTCGCGCTTTGGCGCCTCGGTCTCGCCCCGCGCGGTCCTCGTGGTCTCGGCCCACTGGTACGTCAACATCACCGCCGTCACGGCGATGGCTCGACCCCGCACCATCCACGACTTCTACGGGTTCCCGCCCGAGCTGTTCGCCGTCGACTACCCCGCCCCGGGCGACCCCGAGATCGCCGCGCGCGTGAGCGAGGTCGTCAAGCCCGCCTACGTCGGTCTCGACGCCGACAGCTGGGGCATCGACCACGGCACCTGGTCGGTCCTGGTGCACATGTTCCCCCGGGCCGACGTGCCCGTCCTGCAGCTGTCGGTCAACGCCCAGATGTCCCTCGACGAGCACCTCGCCCTGGGGGCGCGACTCCACCAGCTGCGCACCGAGGGGGTCCTCATCGTGGGCAGCGGCAACGTCGTGCACAACCTGCGCCTCATCGACTGGCGCGCGGCGGGGGTGGGCGAGGACTGGGCCCACCGCTTCGACGACGCGGCCCGCGAGGTGATGACCCACGACCCCACCGGGCTGGGCGCGGTGAGCGGCCACCCCGACTTCGCTCGGGCCGTGCCCACCCCCGACCACTTCTTGCCCCTCGCCTACCTGGCCGGTCTGGCCGGCGCCGCCAACCAGCGCGCCGAGACCCTCGTCGACGGCTACGAGCTGGGCTCGCTGTCGATGACGGCCTACCAGCTGCCCGGCGCGACCCTCTAGGGCCCGGCCGCCCGCCGGCGCAGCTCGTCCTCGACCCGGGTCGGGTCGAGACCCCGCGCGCGCAACAGCAACAGGGCGTGGAAGTAGAGGTCGGCGGCCTCTTCCACCACCCGCTCGTCCGACTCGGCCAGGGCCGCCACCGCGAGCTCCACCGCCTCCTCACCGACCTTGCGCGCGTTGAGCGCCACGCCGGCGGCCAGCTGGCGCGCCACGTAGGAGTCCTCGCTCGCCGCGGCCTCGCGGCGCAGGATCCGTCGCCACAGCCAGGGGCTGAAGCACGAGGTCGAGCCCTCGTGACAGGTCGGCCCCGCGGGGTGGGCGCGCACCAACAGGGCGTCGTCGTCGCAGTCGGGGACGACCTCCACGACGTGCAGCACGTGGCCCGAGGTCTCGCCCTTCTTCCACAGCCGCTGGCGGCTACGCGAGTAGAAGTGGACCTCACCGGTCTCGCGGGTGCGCGCGAGCGCCTCGTCGTCCATCCACCCGAGCATGAGGACCCGCCCGGTCTCCTCGTCTTGGACGATGGCCGCGCGCAGCTCGCTCATCGCACCACCTCGCGCAGTCGGGCCCCGCAGGCCACCACCGCCTCGCGCAGGGCGCCCAGCCCGCCCGGGTCCTCGTGGACGATCGAGGCGACCAGCGCCGCGTCGGTGACCGCCAGCGCGTCGGCGACGTGGCGGGCCGAGCCGGCCCCGCCCGAGGCGATGACCGGCACGTCGATCGCCTCGCGGACCCGGCGGGTCAGTTCGAGGTCGTAGCCGCTGCGCCGGCCGTCCTGGCGGATCGAGGTGAGCAGGATCTCGCCCGCGCCGCGAGCCGCCGCCTCCCTCGCCCAGGCCACCACTCCCACCGAGGTCGCGACGCGTCCGCCGTGGGTGTGGACGACCTCGTCGCCCGCGTCGATGGCCACGACGACCGCCTGGGAGCCGAAGCGCTCGGCCACCCCGGTCACGAGGCCCGGGTCGGCCAGCGCGGCCGAGTTGAGTGAGACCCGGTCCGCGCCGGCCTCGATGACCCGCGTGGCGTCGGCCACGCTGCGGATGCCGCCGCCGACCGTGAAGGGGATCGACACGACGTCGGCCACGCGCTCGACGACCTCGGTGAGGGTCGCGGTCTCCTCCGGGGTCGCCGCGATGTCGAGTAGCACCAGCTCGTCGGCGCCACCCTCGCTGTAGTGGCGCGCCAACTCGACGGGGTCGCCCACGTCGCGCAGCCCGACGAAGCTGACGCCCTTAACGACGCGCCCGTGGGCGACGTCGAGACAGGGGATCAGGCGGGGCAGAGGCATCGCTCCAGGAAGGCCAGGCCGGCCGGTCCGCTCTTCTCGGGGTGGAACTGGACGCCGAGGAACGACCCGGCGCGGACCGCCGCGACCTCGCCCTCGGCCCAGGCGACCGCGGCGTCGCTGCGCGCGACGTAGGAGTGGGCGAAGTAGTACGTGTCGCCCCAGGGCTCGACGGCGCACCAGCCCAAGCGCGGGACTCGCACCGAGCTAAGACGCACGACCTCCCCGGGGGCCAGGCCCAGCCCCTCGACCCCACCGTCCTCGGCGCTACGCGCCAGGGCCAGCTGCAGCCCGAGGCAGATCCCGAGGGTGGCGCCCCCGTCGCGCACCCGGCCCACCAGCGCCTCGGCCGCTCCCGTCGCGCGCAGGTGGTCCATCGCGCTGCGCGCCGAGCCGACCCCGGGCAGGATCACGAGGTCGGCCGACCCGATGGCGTGTGCGTCGCTCGTCACCACGCCACCCGCGCCCAGGTGCGCGAGCGCGGCGAGCACGCTGCGGGTGTTGCCCGCGCCGTAGTCGACCACGACGACACTCACAAGGTGCCCTTGGTCGAGGCGACGACCGTGCCCGAGCGCGCGAGCGCCTGGCGCAACGCGCGCCCCACCGCCTTGAAGGCGGCCTCGGACGTGTGGTGGGCGTTGCGACCCGTCGCCGTGACGTGCAGGGTTATCCGGGCGGTCTGGACGAGCGACTCGAGGGCGTGGGCCACCATCCCCTCGTCGGGCTCGACGGCGATGGCGGCCGTCGCGCGGCCCGAGAGGTCCACCACCGCGTGGGCGAGGGCCTCGTCCATCGGGACGCGGGCCTCGCCGTAGCGGGCCCGTCCCCGCCGGTCCCCCAGGGCGCGGTCGAGCGCCTCGCCGAGGGCCCGCATGGCGTCCTCGACCGTGTGGTGGCTCCCGGTCTCGGGGTCGCCCACCCCCTCGAGGCGCAGGTCCATCCCCGCGTTGAAGGCGAGCTGGGTGACCATGTGGTCGTAGAAGCCCTGTCCGGTGTCGACCAGCACCCGACCCGCCCCGTCGGGGCGCAGCCGCACGGAGAGCCGCGTCTCGGCGGTGGCGCGCTCGTGGCGGGTCCAGGGCTCGTCCGGCGCCACCCCGCGACGTTCGGCGGCCAGGCACTCGAGGAGGAAGTCGTTGTCGACCTCGTCGCGTACGCTCACCCGCAGCCCACCCGGGTACGCCCTGGTCACCGCCCCGTAGGGCAGGAGCCGCTCCACGAGCGCCTCAGGATCAGCCATCGGCACGAAGAGGAAGTTGGTCGACGAGGGGAGCGGTTCGAGCCCGAGGGCGGCCATCTCCCGGGCGAGCCGCTCGCGCTCGGCGAGGGCCGGCGCGACGTCGACCGGGGTGGCCAGGGCCGCCAGGGCCAGGGCGGCCGAGAGCGACGACACCGAGAGGGGCGCCTGGCGCGAGGTGACCGCGGCGATCGTCTCGGGGTCGGCCAGCGCGTAGCCCACCCGGGCCCCCGCGAGGCCGAAGGCCTTGGAGAACGTGCGCAGCACGATCGCCCCGCGGGCGAGCCCCTCGCGCGCGTCGAGCCCCGCGTACTGGGCGTAGGCCTCGTCGAGGACGAGCTGGCCGGAGGTCGCAGGCACCTCCACCATCTCGCCGGTCGGGTTGTTCGGCCGACAGACGAAGACGAGGTCGGCCCCCGCCGGCTCCTCGACCAGGGTCGCGCCGGCCATGAGCGCCGCGTAGCGGTACATCGAGTACGTGAAGCCCGGCACCGTCGCGACGGTGCCGCCCGCGGCGTACAGGCGCGCGAGCAGGACGATGAACTCGTCGCTGCCGGCCCCCAGGGCGACCTGGTCGAGTTCGACGCCGTGGTGCTCGGCGATGGCCCGGCGCAGGGGCTCGTATCGTCCCCGGTCGTACTCGTTGATCTCAGCCAAAGCCCGGGCGAGCGCCGCGGGCCGGGCGCTCGGTGGCGGGACGGCCGCGACGTTGCCGTCGAAGCGCACGATCCGTGCGGGGTCGAGGCCGACCCGGGCCGCGATCGACTCGCTCGAGGGCGGCCAGCGGTAGGCGTCGAGGACCTCGGGGGTCATCGTCGCGCCGTCCGCTTGTGCGCCTCGAGGCCCTCGAGCTCGGCCAGGGCCTCGATCGTCGGGGCGAGGCGCGCGAGGCCGTCCTCGGTGATCCGCTGGACGGTCACGCACTTCATGAAGCTCTCCAGTCCCAGCCCGCCCGTCGAGCGCGCCCAGCCCCCGGTGGGCAGGACGTGGTTGCCGCCGGTGGCGTAGTCCCCGGCCGGCACGGGCGCGTAGGGGCCGACGAAGACGGCCCCGGCGTTGCGGATGCGCCCCGCGAGCGACTCGGCCCGGGGCCCGAGCAGCGCCACGTGCTCGGCCGCGTACGCCTCGACCTGCTCGAGCGCCGCCTCGAGGTCGTCTCCGACCCACACGACGTGGCCCTTGGAGTCGGGGCCGTGCTCGAGCTGGGCCGCCAGCTCCTGGTCGATGATCGTGGGATCGAAGCCCTCGTCGGCCGCCACGACCACCTCGCTCGGTCCGGCCGGCAGGTCGATGGCCACGTCGCGGCTGACGAGCAGCTTGGCCGCGTTCACCGCGCCGCCGCCCGGGCCCACGATCTTGTCGACCGGCGCGATCGACTCGGTGCCGTAGGCCATCGCGGCGATGGCCTGGGCGCCGCCGAGGGCCCACACCTCGTCGACCCCGAGCAGCGCGGCGGCCGCCGCGACCGAAGCCGCCCCGCGCGGGGGCGTGCATACGACGACGCGCTCGACCCCCGCCTCCTGAGCCGGCACGGCCGTCATGACGAGCGAGGAGACCAGTCCGGTCGGTACGTAGATCCCCACCGAGCGCAACGGCGACCAACGCCGCTCCAGGGTGACCCCGGGCGACACCTCAAGGATGAGGTCGCGGGGGCGCTGGGCGGCGTGCCAGGTGCGCACGTTGCGCGCCGCAGCGAGGACCGCCTCGACGGGCAGGTCCCCGTAGGCGACGGCGCGTTGGGGCCGCTCGAAGGACGTGCCGTCGAGGCGGTTCGACCAGTGCGCGAGCGCCGCGTCACCGCGCTCGCGCACGTCGGCCACGATGCCCTCGACCGTGATCGAGGGGTCCGAGACGACCGCGCGGCTCACGGCACCATCCTCTCGACGGGCAGCGTGAGGATCGAGCTCGCCCCGGCCGCTTCCAGGCGCGGCAGGAGCGACCAGATGTCGGCCGCCGGCACCAGGGCGTGCACCGCCACCAGCCCCGAGGTCGCGAGGTCCATCACCGTCGGCGAACCGCGCGTGGGCAGGATCGCGGTCACCTCGTCGAGGCGCTCACGCGTGACGTTGCACAACAGGTACCGGCTGGCCCGCGCCGCGACCACCGAGCCCAGGACCGTGGTGAGGGTCCGACGCGCCTCGCTGTCGGCGTCGCCGGGCCGTCCGACGAGCACCGCCTCGGACTCGAAGAGGACCCCGATCGCGCGCAGTCCGTTGGTGCGCAGGGTCGAGCCCGTCGAGACCAGGTCGATGATGGCGTCGGCGAGCCCGAGCCGGGGCGAGATCTCCACCGCGCCGGCCACCGTGACGACCTCGGCCGCCACCCCGCCCTCGGCGAGGCCCTTGGCGGCGAGGTGGGGGTGGGAGGTGGCGACGCGACGGCCCTCGAGGTCCCCGAGCGAGCGCGCCGGGTCGCCGTCGGGCACGGCGGCCTGCAGCGAGCACGTGCCGAAGCCCAGGCGCAAGAGGACCTCCACGTTCGACTGGCGCTCGGCCACGAGGTCGAGCCCGGTGACGCCGCAGTCGACGACGCCGTCTTGGACGTACTCGGGCACGTCGTCGGCCCGTACGAAGAGCAGGTCGATGGCCGCGTTGCGACAGTGCGACTGCAGGACCCGCTCCCCCGGCTCCTGGGGGTCCACGCCGCTCGCCTCGAGCAGCGCCCACGACGGCTCGCGCAGGCGGCCCTTGGAGGGCAGGGCCAGGGTGAGGCGCCGGCTCATCGGCGCGCCGCTTTCAAGACGGCCCGGTAGCCCCCCTCGCCGTGGTGCAGCCACTGGGCGACCCGGGTCACCGTCGCGGTCGAGGCCCCGGTGCGCCGACTGATCTCCTGGTAGGGCACGCCCTCGTCGACCAGGCGCGCCACCTGGAGCCGCTGGCCCATCGCGTCGAGCTCGGTCATCGTGCACAGGTCGCGCAAGAACGCTGCCACGGTGGCCGGGTCCCGCAGACGGCTGAAGGCCTCGACGAGGTCGTCGAAGCGGTGCGCCGTCTCGGGGGTCGCCCCGGCCGGCAGGACTTTTCCACTGGTCATGCCATCATGCTACTATGCTACCTCGCTACTATGCAACTCCTCCCGGCCGTCGACGTCCTCGGCACCGACGCCGTGCGACTCGAGCGCGGCGACTACGACCGCGTCCTCTTCCGGCTCCCCCTCGAGCCGTTCATCGCCCGCGTCGTCGCCACCTCCCCGGCGATGATCCACCTCGTCGACCTCGAGGGGGCCCGCGACGGTCGTCTGCGCCCCGAGGTCGTCGCCCTCGGCGTACGGGCCGCCGGGTCGGTCGCGCTGCAGGTGTCGGGCGGGCTGCGCTCGGTGGCGGCGGCCCGGGCCGCCCTCGCCGCCGGGGCGGCGCGCGTCGTCGTCGGCACGGCGCTGTGGGCCAGGCCCGGAGCCCTGGCGGACTTCGTCGGCGCGCTGGGCGACCGGCTGGTCGCCGCGCTCGACGTGCGCGACGGTCGCCTGGCCGT
>JAKABC010000009.1 GCA_021802025.1 Actinomycetes bacterium | reverse complement strand
CGCCTACGGGTGAGTCGCCGGCGGCGATCGCGGCGATGTAGCGCTCGGGGGTGCGCACGTTCCACCAGCGCCGCCCCGCGCGGAACGAGTGGGCCGCCGAGCCGAAGCCGACGTACTCCTCGCGGTCCCAGTAGACGTGGTTGTGGCGACCCTCGTGGCCCGGTCGGGCCCAGTTGGAGATCTCCTCCCAGGCGTAGCCCTGCGCCTCGAGCGTCGCGGCGACGAGGTCGTAGGAGTCGTCCGTGGCGTCCTCGTCGGGGTGGCGCGCCGGGTCGCGCCCGAGCGGGGTGCCGGCCTCGGCGGTGAGCGCGTAGCAGCTCACGTGGGGCGGGGGGTGCTCGAGGCCGAGGATGTCGGCGAGCGTGGCGCGCACGTCGTCGAGCCCCTCGGCGCGCGAGCCGACGATGAGGTCCATGTTCCACGTCGTAAAGCCCGCCGCGGTGACGTTCTCGCTCACCTCGCGGTGGGCGCCCGTGCCGTGGCGGCGCCCGAGGTCGGCCAGCACCGCCGCCTGGGTCGACTGGACGCCGAAGCTCATGCGCGTCACCCCGCCGGCGCGGTAGGCCACGAGGCGCTCCAGCGAGGCGTCCTCGGGGTTGCACTCGACGGTGACCTCGGCGTCGGGGGTGCGCGGGATCGCCTCGAGCACCGCCACCAGGGCCTCCGCGGGCAGGCGCGAGGGCGTGCCGCCCCCAAAGAAGACCGAGGTCGCCACCGCCAGCCCCTCGTCGCGGGCCCGGGCGATCTCGGTTAGCAGGGCCGCCACGTAGTCGCCCTGGATCTCGTCGCGGTCGGCGTAGGTCGCGAAGGCGCAGTAGTCGCACCGGCGCGCGCAGAACGGCACGTGAACGTAGACGCCAAAGGGCCTCACCGGTTCCCCCTCGCCTCGGCGTGACGCGCCAGCGCCTCGCGCCGCTCGGCCTCGAGCTCGACGATCGGCGCCGGGTAGCCCGGGGCGAGCAGTCCCCCGACCGGGCGCAGGCACTCGGGCGCCTCGAGGTGAGCGAGCTCGGGCACGTAGCGGCGCACGTAGCGGCCCTCGGGGTCGAAGCGCTCGGCCTGGCGCACCGGGTTGAAGACCCGGAAGAAGGGCGCGGCGTCGGTGCCGGTGCCGGCCACCCACTGCCAGCCGTGCTGGTTCGAGGCGAGGTCGCCGTCGATGAGCCGCCAGAGGAACCAGCGCGCGCCCCAGCGCCAGTCGAGGTGGAGGTGCTTGACGAGGAACGAGGCGCACACCATGCGGACCCGGTTGTGCATCCAGCCCTCGGCGAGGAGCTGGCGCATGCCCGCGTCGACGAGGGGGTAGCCGGTGCGCCCGCGCGCCCAGGCGACGAAGCGCTCGCGCGCGCGCCCGTCGCGGTCGACCCGCAGGGGCCGGCCGGTCCCGCGCCAGGGCGCGCGCGCCGAGGCCGGGTCGTCAAAGAGGACGTCGGCGTAGAACTCGCGCCAGGCGACCTCGGCGACGAAGGCGCCGTCGGCGCCCCCCACGGCGTCGAGCACGGTGCGCGGGTGGATCGCGCCCACCTTGAGGTGCGCGCTCAGCCGGCTGGTGCCCTCTTGGGCTGGGTAGTCGCGGGTCGCGCCGTAGCGCGCGGCGCGCTCGACGAACGCCTCGAGGGCCGCGTGGGCCGCCGCCTCGCCGGCCGGGGAGGGCGCCGGCGGCTCGTCGGGCAGGTCGGCGAAGTAGTCGGGCCGGCTTCGACCCGAAAGGCCGCACAGCACCGCGGGGTCCTCGCCGCGCGCGCCGAGCCACGCGACCGGTGGCGCCGGGCGGGCCCGCCCGGGGTCGAGCGCCGACCAGGCGCGCCGGTAGCTCGAGAAGACCCGGTAGGGCTGGCCCGCGGCGGTGCGCACCGTGCCCGGGGCGAGGGCGTAGGCCGAGTCGAGGAGCTCGAGGTCGATCCCGCGCGCGCGCAGCTCACCGGCCACCCGCTCGTCGCGGGCCCGCCCGGCCGGACCGAAGTCGGCCGTCGCGACGACCCGTCGCGCGCCGACCTCGCCCGCGAGCCCACCGAGCACGTCCTCGGGCCGCCCGACGCGCACCACGAGACGGCCATCGATCGACGCGTCGAGCGCGCGCACGCTCGCCGCCAGGTGGGCCACCCGGGTCGGGCCGGCCGGGCTCAGCAGGCTCTCGTCAGCGATGAAGGCCCCCAGCACCGGTCCGGCGGCGGCGGCCGACTCGAGGGCGGGGTGGTCACTCGTGCGCAGGTCGCGCCGGAACCAGAGGATCGTCGCCGCGCCGTTCACGTCGCGCGCACCCTAGCGGTCGGACCCGGCCTCGACCCCGGGGGCACCGGCGAGGGCGCGCAGGGCCCTCAGGGGGCGACCGAGGTGGGCCTCGGCCGCCTCGTGGGCGAGGGCGCTGACCTCGGCCGCGCCGGGGGGGTCGGGGTCGCGCAGCACCGTGGCGAGGTCGCCGCCGAGCACCCGGCGCAACAGCGCCAGGCCCTCGCGAGAGAGGGGCCGGCCCCGCCGGCACCGGTCACAGCGCACCCCGCCGGCCTCGGCGTCGAAGGCCACCAGGGGCGCCGCGCGCCCGCACTCGACGCAGGCCTCGACCATGGGCGCCGAGCCGTCCAGGGCGAGCAGGCGCAGGTAGAACGACGCCGGCACCAGCTCGGGGAGGTAGTCGGGGTTGTCGAGGGTCGTGAGCACGCGCACGGCCAGCTCGTAGACGGCCTCGTCGGCCATCCCCTCGGGCAGCGCGTCGAGCGCCTCGACGATCGCGTAGCCCGCGCCGATGCGCGCGTAGTCCGCGCGCAGGGTCGAGAGCGTCGAGCGGTGCGCGACGTGGCGGGCGACGAAGAGGTCGCCGCGACTCGCCACGAGGTCGACCCCGACGTGGCCGAGCACCTCGAGGGCGGCCCCCAGCCGACTGGTCGTCTTGCGCGCGCCCCGGGCGAGGACGCGCACCTTGCCGTGGTGGCGGGTGAAGAGCACCGCGATCCGGTCGGCCTCGCGGTAGCGGTAGGTGCGCAGCACCACCGCGTCGTCGTTGAGCTCTCTCACCCTCGCTCCGGGGGATCCTCGTCGCGGCCCGCCGGGGGCTCGTCGAAGCGCGGCGAGCGCGGCGAGGTGCCGAGGAAGCGGTTGAGGGCGACCCCGACGCCCACCAAGAGGGCCAGCACGAGCGGGATGAGCAGGGGGGCGATGAGCGAGGTCGCGCCGGCGCCGGCCAGGACCCACAGCGCGCCGTAGCCGAGGAGCGCGACGACGATCGTCACGCGCGTGACGATCACGGGCTCACCCCGCCGAAGCGACGCTCGCGACGCTGGTACTCGATCAACGCGTCGTAGAGGTCCTCGCGGCGAAAGTCGGGCCAGAGCACGTCGGAGAAGACGAACTCGGCGTAGGCGATCTCCCAGAGCAGGAAGTTCGAGACCCGGTACTCCCCCGAGGTGCGCACCACGAGCTCGGGGTCGGGTAGAGAGGGCTGGTAGAGGTGGCGCGCCAGGGCCCGCTCGTCGACCTGACGCGCGCTGACCCCCTCGGCGACGAGCGCGCGCACCGCGTCGACGATCTCTGCGCGCCCGCCGTAGTTGAAGGCGATGTTCAAGGTGAAGGCCGTGTTGGCGGCCGTCTCCTCCTCGGCGCGGACCATGCGGCGCAGCACGCCCCGGGGCACCCGCCAGTCGCGCCGGCCCGAGAAGACGATGCGCACCCCGTCGGCCGCGAGCTCGTCCTGGCGCCGGTCGAGCAGGCCGCGGTTGAAGTTCATGAGGTAGCGGACCTCCTCGACCGGCCGGCGCCAGTTCTCGGTCGAAAAGGCGAAGACCGTCAGGGCCTCGACGCCCGCGGCGATGGCCCCGTAGGTGACGTCCACGAGCGACGCCTCGCCCGCCCCGTGGCCTTCGGTGCGGGGCAGGCCCCGGGCCCGGGCCCAGCGACCGTTGCCGTCCATGACGATCGCCACGTGGCGCGGCACGTCGGGCCCCAGCCCCTCGGGCAGGGGCGTCGGACGGGGATCGGGCACGCTTAGAAACCTAGTGGCCCCTCTTTGGGCCCCGTAAGGTCGAACGGTGCACTCCTTCGACCCCGACGAGGACGGCCCCGCGCGCGAGGCCGACCCCGAGGCGGGAATCGACCTCAGCGACGACGACGGGGTCGACGTCGCCGCGACCCTCGCGCTGCTCGACCGGGTGACCGGGGACCTGCCCGGCGGCGGCGAGCGCCGCGAGGGACAGCGCGCGATGGCCGAGGCCGTCGCCGCGGCGCTGGCGCGCCGCCGGCCCCTCGCGGTGCAGGCCGGCACCGGGGTCGGCAAGTCCCTCGCCTACCTCGTGCCCGCGGCCAGCGTGCGCGGCCGGGTGGTCGTCGCCACCGCCACGAAGAACCTCCAGGACCAGCTGGCCACGAAGGACGCCCCCCAGGTCGCGGCCCACGTGGCGGGGCTGCGCGTCGCGGTCTTGAAGGGTCGCCAGAACTACCTGTGCCGCCTACGCGCCCGCGGGGTCGGGGCCGGGGCCGGGGCCACCTTCGACCTCGACGGCGGCGAGCGGGCCCCGCGCGGGGTCGTCGACCAGGTCCGCCGGGTGCTGGCCTGGGCCGACGCGACGACGAGCGGCGACCTCGACGACGTCGGCTTCGAGCTCGACGCAAGGGCCCGGCGGATGCTCTCGGTCACCCCCCAGGAGTGCCTCACACGGGCCAAATGCCCCGAGGGGGCGAACTGCTTCGCCGAGCTCGCGCGCGACCGCGCCGCCGAGAGCGACGTGCTGATCGTCAACACCCACCTCTACGCCTCCCACCTGGCCTCGGGCTCGATGCTGCTGCCGGCCCACGACTACCTCGTCCTCGATGAGGCCCACGAGGCGCCCGACATCTTCGCCACCCTGCTCGGCACCACGGTGAACGCCTCGGCGCTGCGGGCGGTGGCGGCCCTCGCGCGCGCGAGCCTCGCCCCCGACCCACCCGAGGCGGCCGACACCCTGCTCTCGGTCGCCGACCGGCTCGGCGCCCACCTCGAGGTCCAGTTCGCCGAGGGCCGCCTGCGCGGCCTCGACGAGGGGGTGGTGCGCGAGCTCGACACGGCGCGGACCCTGCTCACCTCGCTCGTCGAGGCCCTGCGCGCCCTCGAGGTCTCGGGCCCCGACGGCGAGTTCCGCCGGGCCCGCGCGCTCGGTCCGACGACCCACCTCGCCGGCGACCTCGCGCGACTCACCCAGGTCGGTGAGGACGAGCTGGTCTTCCTCTCGCGGCGCGAGCGCGAGATCGACGTCGAGCTCTCCTTGATCGAGGTCGGCCCGCGACTGGCGAGCGAGCTCTGGGGCGCGGTGACCGGCGTGCTCACGAGCGCCACGCTCGCCCCCACCCTGCCGGCGCGCCTGGGGCTCGCGGGCGCGCGCCGGATCGAGGTCGCGAGCCCCTTCGACTACCGGGGCCACGCCCTGCTCTACGTCCCGGCCGACTTCCCGGGGCGCAACGAGCCCTCCGCCGAGGCGGCCATCGTCGACGAGCTCGTGGCCCTCATCACCGCCGCCGGCGGGCGCACGCTGGCGCTGTTCACCAACCGGGCGGTGATGAACCGGGTGGCCGAGGCCGTGGCCTCGCGCCTCGCGACCGAGGTCCTCGTCCAGGGCACGCTCTCGCGGGCCCGGCTCATCGAGGAGTTCCGCGCCTCACCCGAGGCGAGCCTGTTCGCCGTCACCAGCTTCTGGCAGGGGGTGGACGTGCCGGGCCACTCGCTCAGCCTCGTCACCATCGACCGGCTCCCCTTCAGCGTGCCCGGCGATCCCCTCGCCGAGGCCCGCCGCGAGCGCTCAGCCAACCCCTTCAACGAGGTCGACCTGCCCCGGGTGGCCATGCTCTTGGCCCAGGGGGTCGGCCGGCTGATCCGCACGCGCGAGGACCGCGGGGTGGTCGCCGTGCTCGACACGCGTCTGGCCGAGGCGAACTACCGGGGCCGGATCTTCCCCCAGCTGCCCCCGATGCGGCGCACGCGGGACCGGGCCGAGGTCCTCGAGTTCCTCTCCGACCTGCGCGCGAGCGCCGAGGCCGACGACTAGCCCCTCGGGTCGTCCCGCGCGGGCCCGCGCGATCGCCCCCGTGATCAGCTAATCGCCGTCCCCGCCCAATACACTATTATTTCACTAGGTTTACTATAGATTAGGAGCATGGGACTCGACCCGTTGATGGTGCTCGCGAGCGCGCTCGTCGGGCTGCTCGTCGGGCTCACCGGCATGGGCGGGGGGGCGCTCATGACCCCGATGCTCGTCCTCATCTTCGGGGTCGCGCCCTCGGCCGCGATCACCTCGGACCTGGTGGCGGCCCTCGTCATGCGCCCGGCCGGGCTGGTCGTGCACTGGCGCCGGGGCACGATCCACGCCCCCCTCGTGCGCTACCTCAGCTACGGCTCGGTCCCGGCGGCGCTCGCGGGCACCGCGACCCTGTCGCTCATGGGCCACAGTCCCGGAGCCGAACACCGCCTCGAGCTGGCCCTGGGGGCCGCCCTCGTGGTGGGCGGGCTCGCCATGGTCGCGCGCGCGCGGCGCCGCCCGCGCGCGCGCGAGGCGCGCCCCGTCGTGCGCCCGGCCCTCACCGTGGCCGTCGGGGTGCTCGGGGGCTTCATGGTCGGGCTCACCTCGGTGGGGGCGGGCAGCCTCATCCTGGTGCTGCTCGTCGCCCTCTACCCGGGGCTGCGCAACGACCAGCTGGTCGGCACCGACCTCGCCCAGTCGATCCCCCTCACCTTCGCGGCCACGCTGGGCACGCTCGCCTTCAACCACGTGGGCCTCGCCCTCACCGCCTCGATCGTGGTCGGCTCGGTGCCGGCGGTGGTGGTGGGATCGCTCCTCTCGGCGCGCGCCCGCGGACCGGGGCTGCGCCGGGTGATCGCGGCGGTGGTGGTGGCGAGCGGGCTCAAGTACCTCGGCCTACCCACGGGCGTGCTCGCGGTCGTCGTCGCCTGCGAGGTCGCGGCCCTCGTGGTCGTCGCCCTCGTCGAGCGGCGCTCAGTAGCCGAGTCGATCGAGGATCTCGGCGCGACGCTGCCAGCCCGGCTCGACGCGCACCCGTAGCTCGAGGTAGGTGCCCTCGGGCAGCTCGCGCCGGGCGGCCGTGCCGACCTCTTTGAGGACCTGGCCCCCGGCGCCGATCACGATCCCCTTCTGGCTCTCGCGCTCGACGAGGATCTCGACGAGCACGTGGGGCCACTCGAACTCCACGACCCGGCAGTGGATCGAGTGGGGCAGCTCGTCGCGGGTGCGCCGCAGCAGCTGCTCGCGCACGAGCTCGGCGATCCAGCGCTCCTCGCTGACGTCCGAGACCTCCTCGTCGGGGAAGAAGAACGGCCCCTCGGGCACCAGGGCCACGAGGTGGTCGCGCAACGCGTCGACCCCGCGCCCGGTGCGCGCCGAGACCGGGAAGTACTCACAGCGCGCCGCCACCTCGGGTCGCCCGGCGGCCGCGGCCGCCTCGGCGACCAGGGCGGCCGCCCCGGCCAGGTGCTCGGCCACCCCGGCGCGCTCGGTCCGGTCGATCTTGTTCACCACGACGATCGGCGCCGGCGCGCCGGCGGCGCGCGTGCGCGCGACGAGGGCCTCGACGACCTGGCGGTCGCCCGACCCGAGGCTCGTCGCGCCGTCGAGCACGACCAGGATCGCGTCCACGTCCTCGGCGGCCGCGCGCGCCGACTCGTTCAGCCGCCCCCCCAGGGCGGTGCGGGGCCGGTGCAGGCCGGGGGTGTCGACGAGCACGACCTGGGTCTCGCCCTCGGTGAGGACCCCGCGCACCGCCTGGCGGGTCGTGTTGGGGGTGCGCGCGGTGATCGTGACCTTCGCCCCGACGAGCTGGTTGACGAGGGTGGACTTGCCCACGTTGGGCCGCCCGAGGACCGCGACGAAGCCGGCGCGGGTCACTCGGGCACGTCCTCGACGCGCACCAGCTCGACCCGGCGGCCCTCGACCCGGGTGACGGTCAGGCGGTAGCGCTCGGTCGCGAAGACGTCGCCCTCGGCCGGCACGCCCCCGGCCAGGTCGAGCACCAGCCCGCCCACGGTGTCCCAGCCGTCCTTGGGCAGGTCGAGCCCGTACTCCTCGTTGGCGTCGTCGATGTTGAGCCGGCCCGACACCTCCAGGCCCGCCCCGGCCTCGGGCGTGGCGGCGGGCTCGTCGAGGTCGGACTCGTCGGCGATCTCACCGACCAGCTCTTCGAGCACGTCCTCGAGGGTCACCAGGCCGGCCGTCCCGCCGTACTCGTCGACGACCACGTAGAGGTGGGTCTTCTCCCGGCGCATCTGGGTGAGCAGCGTCGCGACCCGCTTGGTCTCGGGGACGAAGCGCGCCTCGCCCATGCGCGCGGCCACCGGCTCCTCGCCGCGGCCCTCGGCCGCCAGGGCCGCCAGGTGGCGCAGGTTGACCATCCCCACCACGTCGTCGATCCCCTCGGCGACGACCGGCAGGCGCGAGCGGCCCGAGGCCACGGCGAGGTCGAGGGCCTCGCGCACCGGCGTGACGTCGTCGACGTGGACGATGTCGGGGCGCGGGACCATGATCTCGCGCACCACGGTGTCGCCGAACTCGATCACCGAGTGGATGAACTCGCGCTCGGTCGACTCGATGACGCGGTCCTCGTGGGCGACGTCGGCCATGGCGAGGACCTCGGACTCGGTGATGCGCGCGCTGCTCGCCCGTCCGGGCAGCACCAGGCGGATCGCCGCCAGGGCGACCGCGTTCAGGGTCGACGAGACGAAGCGCACCGGCCACCAGCGCAGCAGGCGCCCCACGACCGGCGCCGTGACCAGCGCCGCCTCGTCGGGGTGGGCCAGGGCGAAGTTCTTCGGGATCGCCTCGAAGGCGACGAAGATCACGACGACCTCGACGACGGTGGCGACGAAGACCCCGGCCGCCCCGAAGAGGTGGCCGGCCAGCACGCCCACCAGCGTCGCCGAGACGAGCTGGCAGATCAGCACGAGCAGCAACAGGGGGTTCAAGAACTGCTCGGGCGCCTCGGTGAGCCCAGCCAGGGCCCGCGCGCCGCGCCGGCCCTCCTCGGCCAGGGCCCGCGCGCGCGAGCGGTTCATGCGCGTGAGCGAGGTCTCGGCCAGGGCGAAGAAGCCCGAGAGCACGAGCAGGGCGACCACGGCGACCACCATCCAGGTGTCGCCGGCGCCCCAGAGCGTGGCGGTCACGGCTCGCTCGAGCGGTGGTGGCGCGCGAGCAGCTCGCGCTCGCGCGCCTCCATCCTCTCGGCCTCCTCGTCGACCTCGTGGTCCCAGCCGAGCAGGTGCAGCACCCCGTGCACCACCAGCAGGGCCGTCTCGTCCTCGACGCTCAGTCCGTGCTCGGGGGCGTTGCGCGCGGCCACCGACGGGCAGATCACGACGTCGCCGACCATCGTGGGGATCACCTCGCTCGGCTCGTCGCCGGGGCCGGTGGTGCCCCCGTCGGGCGAGCGCCCCCCGGGCTCGGGGTCGACGTCGATCGGAAAGCTCAGCACGTCGGTCGGCCCGGCCTTGCCCATGAAGCGCTGGTTGAGGTCGGCGATGGTCGCCTCGTCGGTGAAGATGAGCGACACCTCGGCCGGGGGGCGCACCCCCTCGTCCACCAGGGCCGCGCGCGCGAGGGCCACCCAGCGCTCGAGGTCGACGGGCTGGGCGTGCTGCTCGTCGGCGGCGTAGATGTCGATCGTCATGGCCGTTCGTAGGCGGCGACGATGTCGGCCACGATGCGGTGGCGCACCACGTCTTTGTGGGTGAGGTGGACGAAGGCGATCCCCTCGATGCCGGTGAGGATCCGCTCGACGTCGCTCATCCCGCTGCGCTTGCCGTTGAGGTCGACCTGGGTCACGTCGCCGTTGACGACGGCCTTGGCGTTGAAGCCGATGCGCGTGAGGAACATCTTCATCTGCTCGGGCGTGGTGTTCTGGGCCTCGTCGAGGATGATGAACGAGTCGTTCAGGGTGCGCCCGCGCATGAAGGCGAGCGGGGCCACCTCGATGGTGCCGTTGGCGAGCAGCCGCTGGGCGCCCTCGGGGGTCAGCAGGTCGTAGAGCGCGTCGTAGAGGGGCCGCAGGTACGGGTCGACCTTGGCCATGAGGTCCCCGGGCAAGAAGCCTAGGTTCTCCCCGGCCTCGACGGCCGGCCGAGTGAGCACGATGCGCTGGACCTGGCGGCGCTGGAGGGCCTGGACGGCCTGGGCCACGGCGAGGTAGCTCTTGCCGGTGCCGGCCGGGCCGATGCCGAAGGTGATGACCGAGGCGTCGATGGCGTCGGTGTAGCGCTTCTGGCCGGCGGTCTTGGGGCGCACCGACTTGCCCTTGGCGCGCACGACCTCGTGGCCCAGCACCTCGCTCGGGCGCACGTCCTCGGCCACCATGTCGATGGTGCGCTCCACCTTGGCGAGGTCGAGGCCCTGGCCGCCCTCGAGCACCAGGACGAGCTCGTCGAAGAGGCGCAGCACCGCCGCGGCGTCGGGTCCGGTGACGGTGATCCGGTTGCCCTGGACCTGGATCGTCGAGTCGGGGTAGGCGGCCTCGATGGCCCGCAGGTGCTCGTCGCGCGCGCCGAGCAGGCCCGCCATGAGGTGGGTGTTGGCGACGTAGGTGGTGGTCGTGGCGGGGGCCACGCTCGACTCCGGGGTCATCCGGGCGGCCAGCCCATCTTCCGTCCCCCGAGCACGTGCAGGTGGAGGTGGGGAACGGTCATCATCCCGTCCTCGCCCACGTTGAACACGAGCCGGTAGCCGCGCTCGCGCACGCCCTCGATCTCCACGACGCGCTGGGCCAGCAGGATGAGCGCGTCGACGACCCCGGCGTGCTCGGCGCCCACGAGGTCGGCGCTCTCGATGTGCTCTTTGGGGATCACCAGGTCGTGCACCGGCGCCTGGGGGGCTATGTCGGCGATGGCGAGGGCGCGGTCGC
Organism: Actinomycetes bacterium; assembly: GCA_021802025.1. GTDB lineage: Bacteria > Actinomycetota > Acidimicrobiia > Acidimicrobiales > RAAP-2 > RAAP-2. The sequence continues at coordinate 11,064 of JAKABC010000009.1, read as the reverse complement.
TCTCGGCGACGATCGTCGCCGGCACCTCGCCCGCGACGATGCCGCAGAAGACGCACTCGCTCATCCAGCCTCCTTCTCGCCCAGGCTAAACCCCGGCGACGCGCCCGCGAGCACGCACAGGCCGCCGGCGAGGACGGCCGCCGTCTCGCTGCGCAGCACCGTGTCGCCGAGCGACACCCGGCGACGCTCGTCGCCCCACTCCCCCGGCGCCCAGCCGCCCTCGGGCCCGACGGCGACGGCGCGCACCCCGCGCCAGTCCCGCGAGGCCGTCCCCGAGATCTCACAGACCGCCACCTCGGCCGGCACGTCGGCCGGCGTCGTCGGCTCGTCGAGGACGAGGTCGAAGGTCCGCCGGCACTGGCCGGCCGCCTCGAGGGCGACGCGACGCCAGCGCGCGAGGACCTTCGCGCGCGCCTCACCACTGAAGCGCCAGGCGAGGTTGGCCGAGACGAGGGGCACCACGCGGGTCACCCCGACCTCGGTGGCCTTGGCGATCGCCCAGTCGGCCCGCTCGCCCCGGGGCGGGGCGAGGTAGAGGACGCTCTCGGGCGGGGTCGGGTCGGTGACGGGCGGGCCGAGGGGCTCGAGGCGGTTCGCGCCGACCACGCACAGCGCCCACGTGCCGCGGCCGTCGGTGACGACGACCTCCTCGCCGGCGCGCGCGCGCAGCACGCGAAAGAGGTGGTGCTCGCCGGCCGCGTCGAGCGCGGGACGCGCCGGGTCGTCGACGCGCAGCTGGGCGAGCGCCGCCACGCGACGCTCGAAGAGCTCGAGGGTCACCGCCGGGAGCGGCGCCGGTGGAAGAGCCCGGCCGCGGGCTCGTTGACCGCCTCGCCGCGGTGCTCGGCCCACTGGCGCAACAGCGCCTCGGACTCGGCGTCGAGCTCGGTGGGCACCTCGACCTCGAGGTGCACGTAGAGGTCGCCCCGGCCCCGGCCGTGGAGGTGCTCGACGCCCTCGTGGCGGATGCGGGTCACCGTCCCGCTCGGGCTGCCCGGGACGACCTCCAGGGTGGTCGGCTCGCGCAGGGTCGGGACCTCGATCGTCGTGCCGAGCACGGCCTGGGCGAAGGTCACGCGCGCCACGTGGTGCAGGTCGTCCCCGTGGCGCTCGAAGCGCTCGTCGGGCGCGACGCGCAGGTGCACGAAGAGCCGCCCGTTGGGCCCGCCGCGCACCCCGGCCGGACCGCGGTCGGCCAGGCGCATCGTCGAGCCGTCCTCGACGCCCGCGGGCACCTGGATGGTGAGGGTCACGGCCTCGGGGCGGCGCCCGTCGCCGCGGCACGACGGGCACGCCGCGTCGATCCGCGTGCCCAGGCCCTGACAGCGCGCGCAGACCTGGGTGGTGACCATCTGGCCGAGGATCGAGTTGCGCACCCGGCGCACCTCGCCCGAGCCCTGGCAGTCGGGACACGTCGTGGGCGTGGTGCCCGGCGCCGCCCCGGTGCCCCGGCAGTCGGCGCAGCGTCGCGCCAGGGTGAGGGTGACCTCCTTCGCCGCGCCGAAGGCCGCCTCCTCCAGGGTGATCTCAAGGGTGACCTCGGCGTCGGGCCCGGACTGGGGGCCGCGCCGCTCGGGGCGCGCGCCCATGGTGCCGAAGAACATGTCGAAGATGTCCTGGACCGAGCCGGCGCCCATGAACGGGTCGCCCACGCCGTCGGCCGAGCCGAAGCGGTCGTAGTTGGCCCGCCGCTCGGGGTCCGAGAGGATCTCGTAGGCCTGGTTGATCTCCTTGAAGCGGGCCTCGGCCGCGGGGTCGGAGCCGGCGGCGTCGGGGTGGTACTGGCGCGCCAGCGCGCGGTAGGCCCGCTTCAACTCCTCGGGGCTCGCGGTGCGCTCCACCCCCAAGACGGCGTAGAGGTCGGGGCTAGGCACCGGGCTCGCCCCCGAAGTGGCGGGTCAGCTCGTCCGAGACGGCCTGGGCCGTCGCCATCACCTCGCGGTAGCGCATGCGCGTCGGGCCCAGCAGGCCGAGGGCCCCCACGACCTCGCCCTCTAAGGTCACCGGCGCGACGATCACCGCGCAGGCCGAGAGGGGCTCGAGGCCGTGCTCGGAGCCGATGGCCACCGAGACGTCGGCGTCGAGGATGTCCTCGATCAACGAGACCACGACGAGCTCTTGTTCGAGGATCGAGAGCACCGCGCGCACGGTCTCGACCCCGTCGAAGGACTCGGCGACCCGCGAGGAGCCGCCGATGTAGACCTGCTCGCCCTCGATGGTCGGGGCGGCCTCGTGCAGGGCGCTCGTCGCCTCGCGCACCAGGCGCGCGACGTCGTCGGCGCGCGAGGGCACCTGGATCCGTGAGGAGAGCGTCGTGCCGATCAAGAGGGCGTTGAGCTGGCGCGACGCCTCGGCGACGTCGGCGGCGCCGGCGCCCGCTGAGTCCATGACGCTGTGCTTGGTGACGGTGCCGTCGGAGAAGACGGTGACCAGCAGGTGGTGGTGGGCGTCGAGGTTCACCAGCTGGGCCGAGAGGATGCTCGCGCGCGAGTGTCCGGCGCCCACCACGACCGAGGTGTGGCTGGTGAGCTGGCTCAGCAACCTCGAGGTCTGCTCGAGGACGTCTTCCATCTCGCCGCGCACGTGGGCGAAGAAGTCGCGCACCTGGTGCTGCTGGGCGGCCCCCACGGCCCCGCGCTCGAGGTGGTCGACGAAGTAGCGGTACCCCTTGTCGGTCGGCACCCGCCCGGCCGAGGTGTGGGGCTGGGCGAGGTAGCCCTCGCGCTCGAGGGCCACCATCTCGGCGCGCACCGTCGCCGGGGAGACCTCGAGGTCGGTGGCGGCCGCCACGGCCGACGAGCCCACCGGCTGGGCGGTGTCGACGTGCTCGGTCACCACGGCGTGCAGGATCGTCGCCTTGCGCGCGTCGAGGTCCCCGGACGCGACGGGCGACTTCTGCCGACGGGCCACGGCACCTCCTTCGTTGGCACTCAAGTCTAGTGAGTGCCAGGAGGCCGGCGTCAGTCCTCGTCGAGCTTGAGCGCGGCGACGAAGGCCTCCTGGGGGACCTCGACCCGACCGAGGTTCTTCATGCGCTTCTTGCCCTCCTTCTGCTTCTCGAGGAGCTTGCGCTTGCGGGTGATGTCCCCGCCGTAGCACTTGGCGAGCACGTCCTTGCGCCGGGCCTTCACCGTCTCGCGCGCGATGACCCGCCCGCCGATGGCCGCCTGGATCGGCACGTCGAAGAGCTGGCGCGGGATCAGTTCGCGCAGCCGCTCGGCCATGCGCCGCCCGTAGTAGTCGGCGTTCTGGCGGTGCACGATGGTCGAGAAGGCGTCGACCGGCTCGTGGTTAATCAAGAGGTCGACGCGCACCACCGGGCTCGTGACGTAGCCGGCCGGCTCGTAGTCGAGCGAGGCGTAGCCCTTGGTCCGGCTCTTCAGGGCGTCGAAGAAGTCGATCACCACCTCGGCGAGGGGGATGCGGTAGCGCAGCTCGACCCGCTCGGTCGAGAGGTACTCCATCTTGGTCATCTCGCCCCGGCGGCTCTGGCCGAGGTCCATCACGGCCCCGAGGTGCTCGGCCGGGGTGATGATCGTGACATCGAGCATCGGCTCGTCGACGTGGTCGAGCCGGCTGGGGTCGGGCAGGTCGGTCGGGTTGTCGACGTCGACCTCGGTGCCGTCGGTGAGGAACGCCCGGTAGACGACCGAGGGGGCCGTGGCGATGATCGAGAGGTTGAACTCGCGCTCGAGCCGCTCGCGCACGATCTCCATGTGCAACAGCCCGAGGAACCCGCAGCGGAATCCGAAGCCCAGGGCGTGGGAGTTCTCCGGCTCGTAGCTGATCGAGGCGTCGTTGAGCTTCAGCCGGTCGAGCGCGTCGCGCAGGGCCGCCAGGTCGTCGCCGTCAATCGGGTAGATGCCGCAAAAGACCATCGGCTTGGGGTCGCGGTAGCCCTCGAGGGGCGCGCCGGCCGGGCGCTGGGCGTCGGTGACCGTCTCGCCCGAGCGCGCCCCGGCGACGTCGCGGATCCCGGCGACGAGGTAGCCGACCTCGCCCGGGCCGAGGACGTCGACCTCGACCATGTCGGGGGTGCGCACGCCGATCTCTTCGACCTCGTGGGTCGTCTGGGCCACCATGAGTCGGACCCGGCTCTTCGAGCGCAGCGTCCCGTCGACGACCCGGATCGAGCTGATGACCCCGCGGTACTGGTCGTAGATCGAGTCGAAGACGAGGGCCCGCAGGGGCGCCGCCGGGTCGCCGGCCGGCGCGGGGATGCGCTCGATCACCGCGTCGAGCAGCGCGGGCACGCCCGCTCCGGTCTTGGCCGAGATCTCGAGGACCTCGGCCCCGGGGATCCCGAGGACCCGCTCGAGCTCGTCACGACAGCGCGCCGGGTCGGCCGCGGGCAGGTCGATCTTGTTGAGCACCGCCACGATCGCCAGGTCGTGCTCGAGGGCCTGGTAGCAGTTGGCGAGCGTCTGGGCCTGGATGCCCTGGCTGGCGTCGACGAGCAGCACCGCCCCCTCGCAGGCGGCCAGCGAGCGCGAGACCTCGTAGCCGAAGTCCACGTGGCCCGGGGTGTCGATCAGCTGGATCAGGTGGTCGCGGTAGCGGACCCGGACGTTCTGGGCCTTGATGGTGATCCCGCGCTCGCGCTCGATATCCATCGAATCCAGGTACTGGGCCCGCATGAGACGGGGGTCGACGGCCCCGGTGATCTCGAGGATCCGGTCCGAGAGGGTCGACTTGCCGTGGTCGATGTGGGCGATGACGCTCAGGTTGCGGATGGTGCGCGGGTCGACGGGCTCGGTCACGGTCACGGTCACTAGAGGCTACCGGCCCCCCCGCCGAGACCCCCTGCGCCACGTCGCGCACCGCGCGGCTCACTACGCTTATCCGGTGGCCCGACCCCGAGATCCGAACCACCCCGAGGGGTCGCGCGCGCTGCCCAACGAGCAGCGCCTGATGCGCCTGGGCCAGGCCATCGACGAGCGCACCGGGGGGCCGACCGCGCCGCGCCCGACGCGCGCGTCGGGGCGTGGCCCCGGGGGCGGCACGGGTCGACGGACGGGTCGCGCGCGGCGTCGTCGGCGCTGGGTGCGCCGCACGCTCATCACCCTCGGGATCGTCGTCGTGTTGATCGTGGCCGGGGTCGTGGGCGACTACTACTACCTCGGTTCCCTCGTCAACCGCGAGACGGTGCACAACCTGCAGAGCTCGGGCCAGCAGATCAACATCCTGCTCATCGGCTCGACGACGCGCTGCGGGCTCTCGGTCCAGAACAAGGCCTACGGACTGTGCTCGGCGGGCGTGACCGGGGTGAACGCCGACATCGACATGATCTTGCACCTCAACACGGGCAACCGCACGGCCTCGCTGCTCTCTATCCCGCGCGACCTGTTCACCCCCAACGCCCGCACGACCGGTCCCAACAAGATCGACGCCGCCCTCTACCAGGGCCCGAGCCAGCTGGTGGCGGCGATCGAGGAGGACTTCGCGATCCCGATCAACCACTACATCGAGCTCAACTTCGACACCTTCGCGAGCGTGGTGAACGCGCTCGGCGGGGTGCGGATGTACTTCCCCATCCCGATCTACGACGCGGAGTCGGGGCTCAACGTCGAGCGCCCCGGGTGCCGGCTCCTCAACGGCTACCACGCCCTGCAGGTCGTGCGTGCGCGCCACCTGCAGATCCAGCCCAACCCCAACAACCACGACCCGCACACCTGGCCCCAGGAGGGACTGTCGGACCTCGCGCGCATCCGGCGCACGCACGAGTTCTTGCGCGTGATCGCCGCGGAGATCGCCGCCCGGGGCCTCTCCAACCCGATCACCGACCAGCGCCTGGCCCAGGCGGTGCTGCCCGACCTCACCGTCGACAGCGGCTTCGCCGAGGGCACGATGGTGCACCTGGCCCAGGAGTTCGCCCACACCTCGATCTCCTCGGTGCTGCAGCTGACCTACCCGGTCCTCACGGTCCAGTCGGGGTCGCTCCTCTACCAGGGCTACTACTACGGCTCGGTGGTCTTCCCCGTCCAGCCGAGCGGCGTGGCGACCGTCGACAAGATCCTGGGCATCCCCGAGGGCGTCGACTCCTTCACCGGCAAGCCCCTGCCCAACCCCCACGCGGTGCGCGTCGCGGTCGAGAACGGCTCGGGCGTCGCCAGCGAGGGGCCCCTGGTGACGGCCGGGCTGCGCCGCCACGGCTTTGACGTCACCAGCTCGGTGACGTCGACCCCGGTCGGACCGATCGCCGAGTCCGTCGTCTGGTACGGCGGGCCGCGCCCGCCGGCCAACGCCGACTGGACGAGCCCCTCGCTCGCGGCCGCCCAGGCCGTCTTGAACCAGCTCGAGGGTCCGGCGATCCTCGGCTACGACCCCGCGATGGTGCGCCCCGGCTCGGTCGTGACGATTCAGGCCGGCACCGACCTCACCGTGAAGCCCCTCAGCCCGGCCGGGCGCACCACGACGACGGGCCACAAGGGCCACAAGAGCCACCCGACGTCGACCAACGCGACGACGATCACCGTCGTCGACCCGCCCGGGGTGCGCACCAACAACGCCTTCAGCGCGCCGAGCGCGGTCAACCCCGGCCTCGAGCCCTGGGACCCGCGGGCCTGCAACGCCGCCGGGACCGGACCGGCCACCCCGATCCCCACGACGACGACCACCCGGGCGAAGGGCTAGCCGGGGCCTCTGCTAGGATTGTCCGGCCCGCGCGAAGGCGCGACCGACTTCGAGGACTCCCGTGGCGAACATCAAGAGCCAGATCAAGCGCAACCGACAGAACGAGGCGGCCCGCCTGCGCAACAAGGCCGTGAAGAGCGAGCTGCGCACGCGCACGAAGAACGCCGTGGCCGCCCTGGGCGGCGAGGACGAGGAGGCCACCTTGCGCCTCGCGGTCAAGCGCATCGACATGGCCGCCGCCAAGGGCGTCATCCACAAGAACCAGGCCGCCAACCGCAAGAGCGGCCTGATGAGGCGGATCAACGCGCTGCGCGCCGAGCAGTAGTTAGCGTCGCCGGGCGCCGGCCGAAAGGCGCGCCAGGCGCGCCACCAGCACCTCGATCACCGTCAGCTCGGTGAGGTCGAGGTCGCTCTCTAAGTCCCGCCCCCCGTAGCTCGCCCCGCCCTTCAACGCGAGGTCGGCCTCGGCCAGCCAGGCGACCGCCTGGGCGACCCGGGTCGCGCCGAGCCGGTTCGCCACCGCCAGCGCCTTGCCGGCCGGGTAGGGGTTCATCGAGAGCAGCGCCGCCGCGGACTCCTTGGTCGTGGCCTCCGAGCCCTCCAGGCGGGCCACGGTGAGGTAGTGGCGCTCGAGCACGGCGATGAGCTGCAGCCCCGAGCGACGCCGCGAGGCCAGCATGCGACGGGCGACCTCGATGGCCCGGGCCGCGTCGCCGGCGTCGATCGCGTCGGTGAGGTCCCAGGCCGGCACGTCTCCGGCGTCGCCGAGGTAGGGCGCGACGTGCTCGAAGCGCAGCGGCGCGCTGCCGTAGATCGAGCTCAGGGTGCGCGCGAGCGCGTCGACCCGGGCCACGTCGTCGCCCACCACGGCGGCCACCTCCTGGGCGGTGGTCGCCTCGACGCTGACCCGGTAGCTCTCGAAGGTGGTGCGCACGAAGGCGGCCCGCTCGCTCGCGCGCGAGCCCACCGCGACGTCGACGACCTGGGCCGCGGCCTTGACGAGCCGGTTCGACTTCGCCCCGACGACCGCGACCACGAGCACCGTCGCCGGCGTGGGGGCGGCCATCCACTCGAGCAGGGCCGCCGCCTCGCTCGAGCTGAGCGCCTGGGCCTCGCGCAGGGCGACGACCCGGCGCTCGACGAGGAAGGGCGGGGTGTAGAGGGCCTCGAGCACCGCGGGCACCACCGACTCACCCGACGACCCCGTGGCGTCGCGGGCCGTGAAGTCCTCCAGGGCGACGGCCGGGTCGAGCCCGGCGAGGGCCTCGTCGAGGACCCGGTGCAGGGCGTCGTAGACCATCGTGGCGTCGGTGCCCACCACGCAGACGCTCGCGGTCACCGGGCCGCCTCCTCTAGGGCCGCCAGCGCGTCGCGCACCCGCACCGTCCCGGCCACGTCATGGACCCGCAGGATACGACACCCCCCCGTCACCCCGAGGGCGACGGCGGCCAGGGAGGCCTCGCGCCGCTCGGTCACCGCGAGGCCGAAGAGGTCCCCGAGGAAGGTCTTGTTCGAGGCCGAGAGCAAAAGGGGCGACCCGAGGGCGGCGAGTGTCGGTGAGTCGCGCAACAGGGCGAGCGAGTGGGCGCTCGACTTGCCGAGGTCGAGCCCCGCGTCGAGCACCACCCGCTCGGGGCCGATCCCCGCGGCGAGGGCCCACGCGCGCCGCTCGAGGAGGAAGTCGGCGACGCTCGTCGTCACGTCGTCGTAGTGGGGGTCCGGGTCGGGCACGCGCGGGGCGAGGCGGATGTGGGTCGCCACGACCGACGCGCCGGCGCGGGCCGCCACCTCGAGGTAGCGGGGGTCGGCGAAGCCGCTGATGTCGTTGCCCAGCCACGCCCCGGCGGCGAAGGCCGCCTCGGCGACCCCGGCGCGCCAGGTGTCGACCGAGACCGGCACGCCAAAGCGCGCGACGAGGGCCTCGATGGCCGGCACCACCCGCTCGAGCTCCTCGGCCTCGCTCACCTCCGCGCCGGGCCCGGCCTTCACCCCGCCGACGTCGAGCAGGTCGGCCCCGGCCGCGACGAGCGCCTCGGCCCGGGCGAGGAAGTCGTCGAGCTCGAAGGTGGCGGCCGGCGGATAGAACGAGTCGCGCGTGCGGTTCAAGATCCCCATCACGAGCGCGCGCGTCGCGAGGTTATAGACGTGCGGGCCGAGGGCGAAGGGGAGGTCCCCGACGACGTGGTGGCGCACTAGTACAGGCGACTGGCCAGGCGGCGCCGAAAGGCCACGTAGCGCGGGTCCTCGGGTCCGAGCGCGTCGAGGACCTCGAGGAGCTGGGACCGGGCCTCCTCGCTCGAGCCGGCCTGGTCGAGCAGGTGCTCGAGCAGCAGGTCGAGGTCGCCCTCGAGGCTGACCCCCTGGCGCTGCAGGCGCAGGCGCGCGAGCACGGTCTTGCCCTCGAGGGTGTGGGCGAAGGGCGCGAGCACCGCCTCGGCCTCGTCGAGCCGGTCGGCGCGACGCAACAGGTCCCCCAGGGCGACGCCGGCCGCCGGGTTCTGGGGGTCGAGCTCGAGCGCCTCGCGCAGGCTCGCCTCGTCGCCGCGCTCGACGAGCCGCTCGGTGGCGGTGGCCCCGGGCGCGAGGGCGGCGACGAACTCGCGCACGGCCGCCTCGGGCAGGGCCCCCACGAAGGAGTCGACGACCCGCCCGTCGCGCAGGGCGAAGACGGCCGGGATCGACTGGACCTGGAAGGCCTGGGCGACCATGGGGTTGGCGTCGACGTCGACCTTGGCCAGCTCGACCACGCCGCCGGTCTCGGCGACGACCTTCTCGAGGATCGGCCCGAGGGTCTTACACGGCCCGCACCACGCGGCCCAGAGGTCGACGACGACCGGCACGCTCGCCGAGCGCTCGATGACGTCGGTGGAGAATGTGGCGTCGGTCACGTCTGGCACGGCCCGAGCCTAACGGCGGGGCCCGCGCGACGAAGGGGTCGTAGGGCGCTGTTAGCCTCCGACCATGGGGGGTCCGACGGGTCTCGACGAGGGCCGCGTCGCCACCTGGCTCGAGGGCGCGATCGGTCTCGCGGGCCCGATCCGCGCGACGCTCATCGCCGGCGGCCGCTCGAACCTGACCTATCGGATCGAAGACGCGCGGGGCGCCGTGGTGGCGCTGCGCCGCCCGCCCCTCAGCCACGTCCTGCCCACCGCCCACGACATGGCGCGGGAGTTCCGCGTGATCTCGGGGCTCTTCCCCCTCGGGGTGCCCGTCGCCCGCCCCCTCGCGCTCTGTGAGGACGAGGGGGTCACCGGCGCGCCCTTCTACGTGATGGAGTTCGTCGAGGGCGCCGTCGTGCGCGACCGCGCCGGCGCGCTCGCGACCTTTGACGAACCGGCCCGCCACGCCATCGGCGAGCACCTCGCCACGACGCTCGCCGGGCTGCACGCTCTCGCGCCCGAGGCGGCCGGGCTCGGCGACCTCGCCCGCCACGACGGCTACGTCGAGCGACAGCTGAAGCGCTGGCGCACCCAGTTCGAGCAGACCCGGGTCCCCGAGGCCGACCACGACAACCGCGTCCTCGAGGTCGCCGACCGCCTGGGCGAGCTGGTCCCGCCGGCCCAGCGGGTCTCGGTGGTGCACGGGGACTACCGGCTCGACAACACCGTCCTCGCCCCCGACGGCACGGTGCGCGCGATCCTCGACTGGGAGATCTGCACGCTCGGGGACCCGCTGGCCGATCTCGGCACGCTGCTGTGCTACTGGGCCGAGCCGGGCGACCCGTCGGCGGCCCTGCTCGGGGTGGCCCCCACCACGGCACCGGGGTTCATGACCCGCGCGCAGGTGACGGCGGCCTACGCGCGCGCGAGCGACCTCGACCTCAGCCGCGTCGCCTACTATCAGGCGTTCGCCTACTGGAGGCTGGCCTGCATCCTCCAGGGCGTCTTCGCCCGCTACCGCGCGGGCGCGACCGCGGGCGACGCCGGTAGCGTGGACGGCTTCCCCGCCCACGTGGCCCTCCTCGCCGACCTGGCGCTAGCGACCCTGGAGAGATGATGGACGACGAGATCTACGACCGGGTGATCTTCCTCGCCGACCCCGACCTCGACCAGCCCGTCCTCGTGGTGGGACTCGACGGCTGGATCGACGCCGGCGCGGGCGCGGCCACGGCCAGCGCCACCCTGCTCGAGTCGGTGCCGACCGAGATCATCGCCACCTTCGACACCGAGCACTTCATCGACCAGCGGGCCCGCCGGCCGGTCGTGCGCATCGTCGACGGGGTGACGACCCAGCTGACCTGGCCCGAGATCCACCTGCGCTACGGCACCGACCGCGACGGGGCCGACGTGCTCTTCCTCGTCGGGCCCGAACCCGACTTCCACTGGAGCGACTTCGTCGACACCGTCGTCGACGTGGCCGGGCGCTTCGACTGCCGCCTGGTGGTGGGGCTGGGCGCCTTCCCGGCCCCCGCACCCCACACCCGTCCGGTGC
>JAKABC010000008.1 GCA_021802025.1 Actinomycetes bacterium | reverse complement strand
CGTCTGGGCCGAGACGCCGAGCAACCCGTTGCTCGGGATCGCCCCGATCGGCGACTTGGCCGACCTGGCCCACGCCCACGGGTGTCGTCTGGTGGTCGACAACACCTTCGCCACGCCGTACCTGCAGCGTCCCCTCGAGCACGGGGCCGACGTCGTCGTGCACTCGACGACCAAGTACTGCGGGGGCCACTCCGACGTCGTGGGCGGATTCCTCGCCACGAGCGACGAGGAGCTGGCCGAGCGACTGCGCTTCTTCCAGTACGCCGTCGGCGCGGTCCCCGGACCGCTCGACTGCTACCTCGTGCTGCGCGGCCTCAAGACCCTCGGGGTGCGTATGGAGCGCCACGGCCAGAGCGCCGCGACCGTGGCCGACTTCCTGGCCGGGCACCCGGCCGTCGAACGCGTCTACTACCCGGGCCGCTCGGACCACCCGGGACACGAGGTCGCGCGCCGCCAGATGTCGGGCTTCGGCGGCATGGTGAGCTTCAGTGTGGTCGGCGGCGACGAGGCCGCACGCGAGGTCTGCGAGGCGACGCGCGTCTTCACCCTGGCCGAGTCGCTGGGTGGGGTGGAGAGCCTCATCGAGTTGCCGGCCGCGATGACCCACGCCTCGACGAGCGGGTCCGTCCTCGAGCCGCCCGCCTCGCTGATCCGTCTCTCGGTCGGTCTCGAGGACGTCGAGGACCTGATCGAGGACCTGGGCCAGGCTCTCGGTTGAGTGGGCGAGCGGGACGACCCCTTCGTGCGCGTGTGCGTGCACGGGATCGCCGGCGCGGGTAAGACCACCCTCGCCGCCCGCCTCGCCGACGCTCGCGGTTGCGCCCGTCTCGAGCTCGACGGGCTCTACCACCAGGCCGGCTGGCGGCCGATCGAGGAGGCGACCCTCCGCGCGGAAGTGGGTGCCTTCGTCGCCGGTGACGCCTGGGTCGTCGACGGCAACTACCGAGCGGTGCGCGACCTCCTCTGGGCTCGGGCGACGGCCATCGTCGTCCTCGACCCACCCCGGCGTGTGGTCATGGCACGAGTCGGCCGACGGACGTTCGCGCGCCTCCTCACCCGGCGCGAGCTGTGGAACGGCAACCGGGAGCGATGGCGGGACCTTCTCTCGCGCTCGCCCGAGCGCAACATCGTCCGGTGGGCGTGGCGGGGTCACGCCCTCTACCACGGACCTCTCGCGGACGAGGCGCGGCGATCGGCCCCCCACGCGCGGGTGGTCACCGTACGTTCGCGCGCCGACCTCGAGGCGCTCGTCGGCGCGGTGACCCCTCGCTAGCGTGGGAGCGGGGGTGGAGATGGTCGAGAGTCGGCGGGCCGCGACGTCGGTGTCCCGGGCCGGGATCGCCGACGCGGCGGTCCTCGCGGCCCTGCGGTACCGGTGGCGTACCGAAGAGGCCGGAGAGTCGGGCCCGTCCCGTGAGGCGTACGTAGCGCTCATGACCGAGTGGATGGCCGCGCACGCGACCAGTCACGTGGCCTACCTCGCGCGCGACGCCCACGGGTCCGCGATCGGTGAGGCGTGGCGGGCCACCGTCGACCGGGTTCCGGGGGTCGCGCGCGCGACACGGTTCTCGGCCTTCGTCCAGGCCGTCTACGTGACGCCCGAGCACCGTGATCGGGGCGTCGGGACGGCCCTCGTGCGCCGACTGATCGACGAGGCGCGCGCCGACGGCCTCGACTACTTGGTCGTCCACCCCTCGCGACGCTCCGTCGCGTTCTACCGGCGCCTCGGCTTCGCCGACGCCGACCGGGCGCTCGAGCTGCGCTTCAGCTAGCGCGGTCCTCGATCTCGAAGGCGTGGTCGAGGACGTGCCAGGCGATCCGTCGTAGCGCGTAGGCGGCGGGCCACCGGGCGTCGGGCTCGTCACGGGTGAGCGCGGCCGCGACGGCCGCGCGCTGGTCGGCCCAGGGGGTGCGCGGGGGGATCGGGCGGCCGATCCGCGAGGCGTAGGCCCGCTCCGCCTCTCGCACGTGGTCGACGATGGCGTCGCGGTGACGGCCACCCCCGCGCGGTCCGGTGCGCAGGCGCGCGGGCGCGCGCGCCACGACGTCGTCGAAGTAGCGCCAGCAGTCCTGGAGCCGCTCGATGTGGCGACGGCGCTCCGCGCGCGAGGGCAGTCGATGGTCCTCCGGCCAGATGGCGTCCGGCGCGCCGAAGTCGGTGGTGGAGGTCCCGGTCACCACGCCGACGACCTCGAGCGGCCCGGGCCGGAAGGCGATCGACGGGACCGCGCGGTAGCGATCGCGGTACTCGAGCAGCGCCGACAGGGCCGCCTCGCGTCCGCGACCCCGCCGACACCACCCGGGCCAGTCCAGGGCCACGGCGAAGGTCCAGGTGCGACCCTCTTCGAGGTAGACGCGCGCCGGCATTGGGGTCGAGTCTCACCGTCCCCGCCGCGCGCGTCAAGGGCCTAACCTCACGCCGTGACCCTCGACCGTTCGCACGCGCTCTCCGAGATCGAGTCCCACGCCCACGCGCTGGCCGCGATCGCGCCGCGCTCGTGGGACGCCCCGGTCGAGGGCTGCCCCGGCTGGCGCGTCGAGGACGTCGTGCGCCACCTCTGTGACGTGCACTGGTTCTGGGAGCGGATCGTCGCCGGTCGACTCGAGGCTCCCCCCGTCGAGGACCATCCGGCGACACCGGGACTCGACCAACTGGTCGAGCACTTCGAGGCGGGGGCCGCGCGTCTCGTCGCCACCCTCGCCGGGGCCGACCCGGCCACCCCGGTGTGGACGTGGGCGCCGGCCCAGCGCGACGTGGCCTTCGTCACCCGCCACCAGGTCCAGGAGATGGCCGTACACCACTACGACGTGGCCCGGGCGGTCGGCGAGCCGTGGTCGATGACCCCGGCGGTGGCTGCTGACGCCGTCGAGGAGTTCCTGACCTTCTCCGTCTCGAGCCCCCAGGACCCGGCCGACCCCCCGCGGCCAGCGCTACGGGGCCGGCTCGCGCTCGTCGCGCGCGACGCGAACGCGGCCTGGACCGTCGTCGACGCCGGGCCCGGGACCGTCACCTGGTCGAGCGGAGTCCTCGAGCCCTCCGGCACGCTCGAGGCCGCCGCGCAGGATCTCCTCGTGTGGCTCTACGGACGCGTCGAGGTGGAGGGCGACGTCACCGGCCGCGAGCTCGGGGCGCGCCTGCGCGCGCTCGCCTTCACCGACTAGCACCGTCGGCGCGGCACTAGAACGGTGGGATGAGCGTCGCCCAGATAACCCCGGCGCGCCCGTCGTTGGTCGGTGAGCTCGCAGTGCGGCGGGCCCTGCCCACGCGGGGCCGGCGTACCGTCGGCCCCTGGTGCTTCCTCGACCACCTCGGCCCCGCGACGTACCGCGAGGATCTTCGCTACGACGTGGCGCCCCATCCCCACATCGGGCTCCAGACGGTGACCTGGCTGCTCGAGGGTGCGATGGTGCACCGCGACAGCCTCGCCAGCGAGCAGCTGATCCGCCCGGGCCAGGTGAACCTCATGTCGGCCGGCAACGGGGTCGTCCACTCCGAGGAGAACCCCGGACTCGACCGCGGCGAGCTCCACGGCGTCCAGCTGTGGCTCGCCCAGCCCGACGCCACCCGCCACGGCGCCGCGACCTTCACCCACGTCGCGGACCCGACGCGGTTCGAGGTGGGTGACGGCCTCGCCACGCTCGTCGTGGGGAGCGCGATGGGGATGGTCTCGCCGGCGCGCCCCGACGCGGACGGCTTCGCGCTCGAGCTGCGTCTCGACCGGGGCGCGAGGGCGGTCGCCCTCGAGCCCACCTTCGAGCACGCCCTGGTCGTCTGCGTGGGCGAGGTGGTCCTCGGCGGCGAGGCCGTCGTCCCGGGCTCGCTCGCCTACCTCGAGCCCGGTGACGACGAGGTGGAGCTCGTCACCCACGAGAAGTCGGTGGCCCTGCTCATCGGAGGCGCCCCCTTCTCCGAGACCGTCGTGATGTGGTGGAACTTCGTCGCGCGCAGCCACGAGGAGATCGCGGGCGCCTACGAGGCCTACCTCAAGCACGACGGGCGCTTCGGGGAGGTCGACTCGCCGCTCGCGCGGCTCGAGGTCGCCCCGCCCCCGTGGTTCGCGACGCGCCGCTGACCCACGGCGACGGTCCCCGGCGCGCCAGCGCTCGCCCGTAACGTGGGCGGGTGACCGCCCTCTCCCACACCCTCGCGGTGACCTGGTCGCCGTTCGTGTTGGTGACGGGCCTCTTGCTCATCGGCCGGGTGGCCGCGGGCGAGGGCCTCTTCGCCCTCGTCGGGTCGTGGTGTGCGCGCGGGCCCGGGGGCGCGCGGGGGAGCCTCGTCGTGACGCTCCTCGCCGTCGCGCTGGTCACCGCCGTGTTGAACCTCGACACGTCGGTCGTCTTCATGACCCCCGTCGCCCTGCACGCGGCGCGGAGCCGTTCGACCGACGAGCGGGCCTTCCTCTACGGGACCGTCTTCATGTCGAACTCCGCGTCGTTGCTGCTCGTCGGTTCGAACCTGACGAACCTGCTCGTGGTGGCCGATCGCGGCGGGGGAGGCTCGGACTTCGCCGCGCGCACGGTCCTGCCGTGGGTGGCGTGCGTCGTGGCCACGCTGGTCGTGGTGCTCGCGTGGCGCTGGCGGGCCCTCGGCGCGGGGACCGGCGTCGACGCGCAGCGCGTCCCCTTCCGGACCGGCCCGGGAACCCTCGGCGCCGCGCTGGCCGTCGTGGCGATGCTGGCCACCCGCCAGCCCGCGCTGTGGGTCCTCGGCGCGGGCCTCGTCGCGGCGGCCGTCGACGTCGTGGTGCGCCGACGTCTCGCGCTGCGCGAGGCGCTCGCCGTCACCAACCCCGTCTTGTTGGGGGCGCTGTTCGTCGTGGCGAGCGCCGTGGGGTGGTTCGCGCGCACGTCGGGGTTCGCCGCGGACGCCCTCGCCCACCGGTCCGTCGTGGCCACCGCGGTCGTCGCCGCGCTCACGACGGTGGTGATCAACAATCTCCCGGCGGCGTCGTTCTACGCGGCCCACGCGCTGGCCCACCCCTTCGCGCTCTTGGTGGGGCTCGACGTGGGTCCGAACCTCGCGGTCACCGGGGCCCTGTCGTCGTTGCTGTGGCGACGGATCGCCGCGCGCGAGGGGGCCGCGACCTCCCTGGCGACCTTCAGCGGGGTGGGTCTCGTCGTGGTGGTCGTGGCCGGGGCCGCGGCGACGTGGCTGCTCGGCCTTTAGTCGCTCGGGACCGGTTCGAGGGGCCAGAGCGTCGCGTTGTCGACCTGCTCCCAGGCCAGCCCCTCGAGCGCGGCGCCGGCGGCGACGGCGCGCAGCGCCCGCACGAAGCCGCCGTGGGTCACGACCAGTAGGCGCCGGCCCGGCCAGGCCAGGTCGACCTTCTCGAGGAATCGCCGGGCGCGCAGCGCCACGTCGCGCAAGGACTCGCCCCCGGCGGGACGGGCGTCGGGGTCGACGACGACGCCGTCGGCGATCCCGGAGTCGGCCGGGGTGACGGCGGCGAGCGGAGCACCCTCGAGGTAGCCGTAGGAGCGCTCGCGCACGAGCGGGTCGATCAGTCGGGTGAGGTCGAGGGCGCCGGCCACGAGGTCGGCGGTCTCCAGGGCGCGGGTGAGGTCGCTCGCCACGACGAGGTCGACCCCGCGCGCACGCACCGCGTCGATCGCCTCGAGGGCCTGGGTGCGTCCGCGCTCGGTGAGCCGGGCGCGGTCGTCGTGACCCTGGCAGCGTCGGGCCACGTTCCAGTCGCTCTCCCCGTGGCGCAAGAGGGTGAGAGAGGGCGACGCCATCACCGCCACGCTAGGGAACCGTCGTGGTCGAGGTCGCGTCGGGCGGGCCCCGTGGGGGCGTTCGCGCGACGAGCACACTCATTCTCAGGATTCTCTAAGGGCGTCGCCTAACGCGCTCTCAGCGTGTTTTGTTGGAGTTACCGGCCTTGAGGGCATGCGCGGGTCCTCGCGCCCTCGGAGTCGCGGGTGTCCCCGTCGTTAGCATCGAAACGTGCCCCTCCGACTCCCCGAGCGCTCGTCGAAGCCCCGTCGCACCGGTCTCACGATGACGATCGACAAGGGCCTGCCCCTTGGCCAGTTCCGCGACCTCATCGAGAGTCACGGCGAACTGATCGACCTGGTGAAGTTCGGCTGGGGGACCTCGGTCGTGACCAAGGACTTCCCGGCCAAGGTCGCCACACTGCGCGATCGGTCCATCGACTTCTACCTCGGTGGGACCCTCTTCGAGAAGTACGTCCTGCAGGACCGCTTCGAGGAGTTCCGCACGCTGTGCGCGAGGATCGGCTGCCCGGTCGTCGAGGTCTCCAACGGGACGATCGACATCACCAACGACGACAAGGCCGATTTCGTCAAGCGCCTCACGGACGACTTTCGGGTCATCTCCGAGGTCGGCTCGAAGGACCAGCTCAAGTCCGACACGATGGCGCCCCACCTGTGGATCCGCTACATCCAGGCCGACCTCGACGCCGGGGCGGAGCTCGTCACCCTGGAGACCCGTGAGGGCGGCAAGGGGGGGATCTGCCGGTCCAACGGCGAGCTGCGCTACGGCCTGATCGAGGAGATCCTCGACGCCGGTATCCCGCACGAGCGGCTCCTGTTCGAGGCGCCCTCGACCGAGTTGCAGACCTACTTCGTCAAGCGCGTCGGGCCCAACGCCAACCTCGGCAACATCGCCGTCACCGACGTCGTCCCGCTCGAGACGATCCGGCTCGGCCTGCGTTCTGAGACCCTCCTCGAGTTCGAGCCGCGCGACTGGGAGGACTAGGTGCGCGAGCCCCGCGACGTCTTCCACCTCGCCGTCCCCTGCTACGACCTCGACGCGACCGTCGAGTTCTACGTCGGGCGGCTCGGCTGCAAGCTCGCGCGTCGTTACGACGACCGCGTCACCCTCGACTTCTTCGGCGACCAGCTGGTCTGTCATCTCTCCGCGGCGCCGGAGCGACTCGTGCCGATGAACGAGCTGGCCATGTACCCGCGCCACTTCGGGGTGACCTTCCGTGCGGGGGAGGACTTCGACGCGCTCTACGCGTTGTGCCAGCAGAGGGGCGTCCCGTTCTACGCCGACGTGAGCCGTCGCTTCGAGGGGCGCGTCGAGGTCCACCGGACCTTCGTCGTCTGTGACCCGGCGAACAACCTCCTCGAGTTCAAGCACTACGACGACCACCGAATGATGTACTAGGCGGGCCATGGTGTCCAGGCCGCCCGCGACCCCCGAGTCCCTCGCCGCCCTCGTGGAACGTCGCGCGGCCGTCACGCCCGACGCGCCCTACCTGGTGGAGGCGCGCGGCCCCCGGGTCGTCACCTTCGGAACGCTCGCGGCCGACCTCGTGCGGGACCGGTCCTGGATGGCCGGAGAGGGCCTCGTCCCGGGCGCGCGCGTCGGCCTGGTGGTCGCCGACCCCCTCGACTTCTGCCGGTGGTTCCTCGCCGGGTTGGGCGCGGGGCTGTGGGTCGCGCCCCTCGACCCGTCGCCCGCTCCGGGGGCCGCCACGACGACCATCGAGCGCATCCGCACCCTCGCGCTCGACGCCGTGATCGCCGACCGCCCCCGACTCGAGGGGCTCAGCCTGGCCTGGCTCGAGGTCGAGGGCGCCGGGGCCGGCTCGGCCCTCGAGGCCCCCGGCGCCGTCGGGGGGATCCTGCTCGCCTCCTCGGGCACGACGGGCACGCCCAAGGTCATGGCGCTCTCGGTGGCCCAGGTGCTCGCGACGGCCGGACTGGTCGCCGAGCACCACGGCCTGGGCCCCGGCGAACGGGGTTTCAACCCGCTGCCGCTGTGGCACGTGAACGCCGAGGTGGTGGGGGTGCTGGCCGCGCTGGTCTCGGGGGCGTCGCTCGTGCTCGACGACCGGTTCCACCGCACCGGTTTCTGGAGGGTGGTCGAGGAGTCCGGGGCGACGTGGGTCAACGCCGTGCCGGCCATCATCGCTCGGCTCCTCCAACCCGAGGTAGACGAGCGGGTCCCCGCGCGCGTGCGCTTCGTGCGCAGCGCGTCGGCCCCCCTCGCCCCCGCGCTCGAAGAGACCTTCGAGCGCAGGACCGGCGTCCCCGTCGTCCAGTCCTACGGCATGACCGAGGCGGCGAGCCAGATCTGCGTCAATCCGGTCGACGGCCCGCGCAAGCCCGGTTCGGTGGGCCGCCCGGTGGGCGTATCGCTGCGGGTGGTCTCGGTCGAGGGGCGTACCGTCCTCGGCCCCGGCGCGGTCGGCTCGATCGAGATCGGCGGGCCCACCGTCATCGACCACTACGAGTGGGGTGCCTACGCTGAGCGCTTCGACGACGAGGGCTGGCTGCGCACGGGCGACCTGGGCTACCTCGACGAGGAGGGGTACGTCTTCCTCGTCGGGCGCAGCGACGACGTGATCAACCGCGGCGGGGAGAAGGTCTACCCGCTCGAGATTGAGCACGTCCTGGCCGCGGTCGACGGCGTCGCCGCCGTGGCGGTCGTCGGCGAGCCCGACGAGGTCTTCGGCCAGGTACCGGTCGCCTTCGTCCAGCCCCGCGACGGCGACGACCTCGCCGGCGAGCGGGCCGCTGCGCTGGTGGCGCGGCTGCGCGCCGCGGCTGAAGGGTCTCTCGCCCGACCGACGCGACCGGCGAGGATCAAGCTCGTCGAGGCCTTCAGCGCGCACGCCACGGGCAAGATCCAGAAGAACCGTCTGCGCGACGGCACGGTCCCGGTGGCCTTCGTCGAGGCGCTCTAACCGTGGCCGAGGTCGCGCCCGGTGCCGCGGTGGCCGACGCCTCACGGGGCACGCGCCAGCGGCTCGACCACGTCGACGCGATGCGTCCGATCAAGCAGTCGGCGGTCATCTCGACCCACGCGTTGATCTACTTCGCCCCGCTGTCGACGAGCCTCTGGGCGTCGGGGATGCTCACGCTCACCCACTTCTCGCGCGACGCCTTCTTGTTCGTGTCGGCCTGCATGCTCGCCTACAGCTATCGCGACAGCGCCCGCGTGGCGCTCGGGCGCTACGCGCAGCGCCGGTTCATGTCGGTGGGGCTCGTCTACCTCGCCTGGACGGTCATCTACGTCCCGGTGGCCATGGCCCGGCCGACCTCGGGCTTCCCCTTCTACCGCCTGTCGGCCTCGACGCTGTTCTCGCTCGACGGCCTGCGCCACCTGGGGGTGGCGCTAGCGACGGGCTACTACCACCTCTACTTCCTGCTCTTGTTGCTGGAGTTCTACGTCCTCTTTCCCGCTCTCTTCTGGCTGATTCGACGGTTCCCCCGCTCGCACCGGGCCCTCGTGGTGGTGGCCACGCTGTGGCAGTTCGCCGTGCCGTACCTCTTCCGTCACGGCTACCTCGGTTTCACCATCTCCCCGTGGCTCGAGACGCGCCTCGTGACGAGCTACCCGCTCTATCTCATCGGGGGGGTGGTCTGCGCCTTCCACCTCGAGGCCTTCCACGACTGGGTCGTGGCCCACTGGCGCGGCCTGCTGGCGGCCACGGTCGCCCTGGCGGCGGTGCCGCTGGTGCTCGACGCGCTGCACCGCCACTACGGGATCCTCTCGCCCCTGCTCGTCCCGGGCGGCGATCCCTTCGCCTCGGCCGTCATCCCCTACAACGTCGGGGCGATCATCGCGATCTATCTCCTCGGCGTCTACCTCGTCGACCGGCGTCGCAGCGCCCGGACCCGAGCGATCACCAAGTCCGGCTCCGAGGCGGCCTACGGCATCTACGTCAGCCAGCTGCTGTGGATCCTCTTTCTGCACCAGTGGTTGCTCGTGAGCGGCGAGCTCGACCACGTGTCGTGGGTGCTCAACGTCCTCGGGGTCATTCTCGTGACCTATTTCGCCGGCTGGCTGTTCAGCGCTCTCGTCGCGCGCACCGCGTTGGCGCGCCCCCTCGTCGGTCGCGGCCGAGTCAGCTGGGCGTCGCTGTGGCCGCGCCCGAGCGCGCACACCGTGGCGAGCTCGGCCGGCGAGCTCGGCGAGGGTCCGCTCAACCTCACCGACGTCTAGCCCCCTCGGCCCGCGCGGGCGCGTGGCTACGATGGGGCCCGGTCGGCGGGTGAGGTCGCGTGGCGGAGTCGAGGCGAGAGAGCGAGCGCCGACGAGTGCCGGCGCCCCTCCTCAAGCGACGACTGCCCTCGGGACGCGGCGCGATGGAGCAGCCCAACGCCACGAGCGACCCCGACACCCCCCAGAGCGCGCGGTTCTGGCTCGCCGTGGTGGCGACGGGCGTGGTCACGGGGCTCTTCGGGGACTTCTTGATGTGGGTCCTCTACTGGGCCGAGCGCGTCGGGTTCTCCTACGTGGGCGGCAGCGTCCAGGCGGCCATCACGGCGACGGGCGAGGTGCGCCGCGTCGTGGCGCTCGTCGCGGCCGCGGCGATCGGGTCGGTCGCGTGGTACCTGATCCGCCGGTTCCTCGCCCGCGAGCACGCCGAGATCGACGAGGCGCTGTGGACCGGCACGGGCGAGCTCAGCTTCCGGCGGAGCCTGGCCACCTCGCTGACCTCGGAGGTGGTGGTGGGGCTCGGCGCCTCGATCGGCCGTGAGGCCGCGCCCAAGCTGATGGGCGGCGCCTCGGCCAGCGTGCTCGCCCGGTGGTTCCGGCTCACCCCCGGCCAGGTCCGCCTGCTGGTCGCCTGCGGGGGCGGGGCCGGTCTGGCGTGCGTCTACAACGTGCCCTTCGGCGGGGCGCTCTTCACCGCCGAGGTCCTCTACGGCAGCTACGCGCTGCCGGTGGCGCTGCCGGCCCTGGCGACCTCGTTCATCGCCACGACGGTGGCCTGGGCCTACCTGCCGAACCGGGCCACGTACGTCGACGTCCCGCTCTACCACTTCAGCGCGACGATCATGGTCTGGTCGCTCGTCGCCGGGGTCGTGATCGGCCTGCTGGCGGTGTTCTACGTGCGCCTGATCGGCCTCGCCGCCCACTACCGGGCCCGCGGGGCGAACGTCTTTTGGACGATGCCGCTCGTCTTTCTCGTCCTCGCCGGAATCGGCGCGTGGTTCCCCCAGCTCTTCGGCAACGGCAAGGGGATCGCCCACGACGCCTTTTTGGGTGTGGGCTCGATCGGCCTGCTGTTCGCCCTGGCGATGCTCAAGCCCCTCGTCACGGCGGCGGTGCTCGGCGCGGGCGCGTCGGGCGGGGTCTTCACGCCGTTCCTCGCGACCGGCGCCGTGCTGGGGGCCTTCCTCGGGGCGGCCTGGAGCCACCTGTGGCCCGGCGCCCCGGTGGGGGCCTTCGCGCTCGTCGGCGCGGCGGCGATGATCGGCGCCTCGATGCAGGCCCCCTTCGTGGGGCTCGTGCTGGTGATGGAGCTCGCCCACAGCGGCTACGACCTCGTGGTGCCGATGATCGCCGCGACGGTCATCGCGACGCTGCTGGTGCGCTGGATCGACGGCTACTCGATCTACTCGGCCCGCCTGCCCTACGCTGAGCGGGTCCATGACTGAGTGCGACGACGCCGAGCGCCTCGTGGTGCGCCCAACGGGCGTCGAGGACGCCGACGACTACCGGGCCCTGCGCCTCGAGGCGCTCGCCGACAGCCCCGCGGCCTTCGGCACGACCCTCGCCGAGGCGCGTGCCTACGACCCGGCGCGCTGGGCGAGCCTGGCCGCGAGCGGGGCGACGGTGCTCGCCTGGCGCGCCGGTCGTCCCGTGGGGATGGCCACGGGCGGGGCCAACGACACCCACCCGGGCACCCGGTGGCTCTACGGGATGTACGTCACCGAATCCGAGCGGGGCCGGGGCGTGGCCGAGGCGCTGGTCGAGGCGATCCTCGAGCGCACCCGGGCCCTGGGGGCCCCGGCGCTCTTCCTCCAGGTCACCGGGGCGATGGGCCGCGCCCGGGCCTTCTACGCGGGTCTGGGCTTCGAGCCCACCGGCGAGCGCGTGGCGATGCGTCGGGACCCGTCGCTCGTCCTCTCGACCCTCGCGCGCCCGCTCGATCGCGAGCCGATCCGGGTGCGTCGGGTCGCGGCCGAGACGCTCGTCGAGCTGCGCACCCGAGTCCTGCGCGACGGCGACGCGTCGCGCGCGGCGCGCCACCCCCTCGACGACGAGCCGTCCACCTGGCACTTCGGGGCCCTCCTCGGCGACGACGTGGTGGGCTCGGCCTCGTTCTTCTCAAGCGCGGGGCCGCGCGGCTCGGCCCGCGACGGCTACCAACTGCGCTACATGGCCGTCGAGCCGAGCCTCCAGGGCCGTGGCGTCGGCCGGGTCCTGCTCGACCACGCCGAGGCGATCCTCGCCGCGAACGCGATACGCCACCTCTGGGCCCACGCCCGCGACAGCGCGCTCGGCTTCTACCGCGCGACCGGCTGGGAGGTCGTCGAGGGCAGCGAGCACCTCAGCGTCGAGACCGGCCTGGCGCACACGACCGTCACCAAGACGTTGACCGGCGCCGGCGGGGAGGCTGGGTAGGCTCGTCGGGTGCGCCGGTTCCTCATCCTCGTACTCGTCGTGCTCGTGGCCGTGGGCGTCGTCCTCTCGCGCACGATGCACCTCCACTCCGGCGCGACCAGCCCGACGGCCTCGGGTTCACCCACGACGACCTCGACGACGCCGGCGCCGATCGCCCCCCTCACCGGACTACCCGACCCCGGCGGGGCGGCGTTGCGCCGGCCCGCCCTCACGATCAAGATCGAGAACACTCCCGAGGCGCTGCCCCAGTGGGGCGTGGCCCAGGCCGACGTCGTCTACGAGGAGATCGTCAACGGCGGCATCACCCGGTTGGCCGCCGTCTTCAACTCCCAGGCCCCGGGCAAGGTCGGGCCGGTGCGCTCGGTGCGTCCGACCGACACCCAGGTCGTCTACCCCCTCGGGGGGATCTTCGCGTTCTCGGGCGGGGCGCCCTACGCGATCGCCTCGATCCAGACGGCGCCGGTGAAGCTCGTCGACGAGAGCTCGGCCGGGAACGCGATGTTCCGGGACCCCAACCTCCTCGCCCCCCACAACCTCTTCGCCCGCGCCCCGCTGCTCTTTAAGTTCGGCGGGACCCCGGTGCCCCCACCGGCCCTCTTCACCTACCGCGCGCCCGGTCAGGCGGTCACCGGCCCCAAGGTCGCGCGGGTCGTCGTGCCCTTCCCGAGCATCTACCCGGTGACCTGGACCTGGGACGCGGCGACCGGGTCGTGGGACCGGACGCTCTTCGGCCAGCCCGACGTCACCGGGACCGGACAGCGCGAGTCGCCCCAGAACGTCGTGGTGATGGAGGTCAACTACGTCAACGGTGTGGGCACCTTCACCTCCTACGCGAACCTCCAGGGCTCGGGCCCGGTGACCGTGTTCACCGACGGCCACGAGGAGACCGGCACGTGGTCGCGCGGCTCGAGCGAGTCCGACGTGATCCACTACGACGGGTCGAACGGCCAGCCGATCGCCCTCACGCCGGGCCAGACCTGGGTCGAGCTGCTCGACAACGCCGTCACCCCCCAGGTCACGCACTGAGCTCTTTTGCCCTGGGTTAGGGTCGCGGCCATGGACTACACCGACGGGGTGCTCACCCTCAGCGACGGCCGCCGCCTCGAGATCGCCACCATGGGCGACCCGGCCGGGACGACCGTCTTCTTCCACCACGGGACGCCCGGGGCCAGCTGCCTCGTGCGTGAGAACGCCGCGCTGCTCGATCACGCGGACCTCTTCTTCGTGACCGTCTCGCGCGCCGGCTACGGGGCCTCGGACCGGCGCGCGGGCCGTCGGGTGGCCGACGCCGTGGCCGACGCGCGCGCGGCGCTCGATCACCTGGGCCGGCGCGACTACGTCGCCTACGGACACTCGGGCGGCGGGCCCCACGCGCTCGCGTGCGCCGCGCTCGACGAGCGCTGCACCGGCGCCCTGTCGCTCGCCGGCGTCGCGCCCTACGGCGGGGAGTTCGACTGGACCGCGGGCATGGCCGAGGAGAACCTCGAGGAGTTCCGCCTGGCCCTCGAGGGCGGCGAGGCCTACGTCGCGATGCTCGAGGCGGCGCGCACGGTCTTCCTCGAGGCGACCCCCGAGACGGTGGTCGACCTCTTCGGGGGGCTCCTGCCCCCGGTCGATAGGGCGACGCTCGCCCCCCTCGAGGCCCGCGCGGTCCTCGTCGACTCCCTGGCCCAGGGGTTCGCCGAGGGCTACTGGGGCTTCCACGACGACGACCGCGCCTTCTTGAGCGACTGGGGCTTCGACCCCTCGACGATCGGCCGACCCGTCACGGTGTGGTTCGGTGACGCCGACACGATGGTGCCCCCGACCCACGGCGAGTGGCTGGCCGCCCACGTCCCGGGGGCGACGAGGCGCTTCGCCCCCGGTGAGGGTCACCTCTCGATCCTCCCGGCGAACGCCGCGGGCATCGCCGCCGACCTCGTGGCGCTCGCGGGCCGATGACGCGCCGGGGCAACCTCTACGGGCCCGACGCCACCTTCCTCGGGGTGCCCGCGGCCGACCCCGACGACCCCGCGACCTGGGGCTCGGCGCGCGCGGCCCTGCTCGGCGCGCCCTTCGACGGCGGCACCTCGCACCGCCCCGGGGCGCGCTTCGGCCCCCAGGCGATCCGCCTGACCGACTACCTGCCCCACGACGGGCGCCGGCCGAGCCTGGCGCTCGGGGTCGACCCCCTCGAGGCGCTGGCCGTGGTGGACCTGGGCGACGTGGAGATGCCCTCGGGCGAGACGGAGCGCTCGCTCGCGGCCCTCGAGGGCGCGGTGGCCGCGATCGCGGGCGCGGGCGTCGTGCCCGTCATCCTCGGTGGCGACCACACGATCGCCCTGCCCGACGTCACCGGGGTCGCCCGTCACGTCGGGTGGGGACGGGTCGCCGTGGTGCACTTCGACGCCCACGCCGACACCGGGGAGACCCAGATGGGCGCGCTCTACGGCCACGGCACCCCGATGCGCCGACTCATCGAGTCGGGCGCCTGCCGGGGCGACCGGTTCATCCAGATCGGGCTACGCGGCTACTGGCCCGAGCCCGAGACCCTCGCGTGGATGGCCGACCAGTCGATGCGCTCGTTCGAGATGTCCGAGGTCGTCGCGCGCGGGCTCGACGCGGTCCTGGATGAGGCCCTGGCCATAGCCACCGACGACTGCGACGCGGTCTTTCTCTCGGTCGACGTCGACGTCGTCGACCCGGGCCACGCCCCGGGCACCGGGACGCCCGAGCCGGGGGGCCTCTCGAGTCGTCAGCTGCTCGACGCCGTGCGGCGCATCGCCATGGAGGTGCCCCTCGGCGGGATGGACGTGGTCGAGGTCGCCCCGCCCTACGACCACGCCGAGGTGACGGCCTACCTGGCCAACCGCGTGGTCCTCGAGGCCCTGTCGGGTCTCGCCTGGCGCCTCGAGGGCGGGCGCACGCCGGCGCGCCCCCTGCTCGAGGGCCGCTAGTCCCGCGCCGAGTCGAGGATCTCGGTGACGAGCTCCTCGGTGGTGTCGGGGTGCAAGAAGGCGAGGCGCCCCACGGTCTCGCCCTCCCACTTCGTGGGGGTCGCGAAGGCGATCTGGCGGCTTAAGAGCTCCTGGCTCCAGGCGTTGTAGCGCGCGCCGTCCCACCCCGGGCGTCGGAAGAGCACCACCGAGAGGCCGGCGTCGCGCACGAGCTCGAGGTGGTCACTCGCCGCGATCTTCTGCGCGGTCCACGCGGCGAGGTCGATGCCGCGCTGGACGGCGCTGCGGTAGGCCTCGACGCCGTTGGTGCACAGGGAGAACCAGAAGGGCAGGCCCCGGGCGCGGCGCGAGAGGTGGATCCCGAAGTCCGAGGGGTTCCAGTCGTAGTCCTCGTCGCTGGCCTCGTGCAGGACGTCGAGGTAGCCGGCCTGCTGGGCGAGCACGGTGCGCGCCACGGTCGGGTTCCGGTACAACAAGGCGCAGCAGTCCAGCGGCGCGAAGAGCCACTTGTGCGGGTCGACGATGAAGCTGTCGGCGTGGCGCAGCCCCGCAAAGAGGTGGCCGTGGGTGCGCGAGAGCATCGCCGCGCCCCCGTAGGCGCCGTCGACGTGGAACCACAGGTCGTGGTCGCGGCAGTAGGCACCGAGCCCCTCGAGGTCGTCGACGATTCCGGCGTTGGTGGTCCCGGCCGTCGCCGCGACCCCGACGACGGTCTCGGGGTGCGGGTCCGCGGCGAGGGCCGCCTCGAGGGCGTCGCGGGTTAGTCGGTGGTCGGCCGCCGGGACGACGAAGGGCTCCACGTCGAGGATGTGCAGGGCCTTGCCGATGCTCGAGTGGGCGTCCTCGGACAGGGCGATGCGCACGCGGGCCCGGGGGGTGCCGAGCCGGGCCCGGCCCACGTCGCGCGCGACCGTGAGGGCCGAGAGGTTGCCGAGCGACCCGCCCGAGACGAAGGTGCCGCCCGATCCCTCGGGCAGGCCGGCCGCCCCCGCGAGGAAGTCGAGCGCCTGGTTCTCGGCGACGACCACGCCCGAGGACTCCAGCCAGCTCGTCCCGTTGAGGCCCGAGCAGGCGACGACCATGTCGAAGAGCAAAGAGTTCTTGGTGGGCGCGTTGGGGATGAAGGCGAGGAAGCCGGGCGAGTCGATCGAGACGACGGCCGGGGCGAGGTGGGTGCGGAAGACCTCGAGCACCTCCTCGGGCGACGTGCCGGAGTCGGAGATGAGACCGCGCAGGGCGCTGTCGGCGACGTCGACCGCGGAGCCGAAGTCGAGCGGCACCGGGTCGAGCGAGAGCCGCTCGCGGCAGTAGTCGAAGATCGCTTCGCCGAACTTCTCGTCGTAGCGGAACATCGGGTGCGCCATTGCACGTCCTTCCCCTTCGGGCCCCGCCCATCGTACGCGTCCGAACGATCGGGACCGGGACCACCGGCGGGGGGCCGGTAGCATCCCCCCATGGTCAACGGACGCGTCGGCTTCCTCGGCCCTGAGGGCTCGTTCTCCCACGAGGCGGTGGCCTCGTTGGGCGCGGGCGAGCCGGTCGCCTACCCCAGCATCGAGGACCTGCTGGGCGCCGTGGCCACGGGCGAGGTCCACGAGGCGCTCGTGCCGCTGGAGAACGCCCTGGAGGGGACGGTCTCGGCGACGATCGACGGGCTCGTCTTCGACCACGACCTCGTGATCCGCCGGGAGGTCGTCCTGGCGATCCACCTCCACCTGCTCGCTCGGCCCGGCGTGGCGCTCGCGGACGTGACCCTGGTGCGCAGCTACGTGCACGCCCTGGCTCAGGTGCGCACGTTCCTGCACCACCACGGGCTGGCGAGTGAGGCCACCGCCTCCACCTCCCAGGCGGCGCGAGAGGTCGCCGGCTCGCTCGAGCCCTGGGCCGCGGTCGGCTCGGCCCTGGCGGCCGAGCTCTTCGGCCTCGAGGTCGTGGCGCGCGACGTCGAGGACCACCCGGACAACGCGACCCGGTTCGTCCTCGTCGGGCGGGGCGCGATCGCCGCGCCCACCGGGCATGACCGCACGACGATCGTGTGCTTCCAAGACGCCGACCGGCCGGGCTCTCTCTACGGCATCCTCGGCCGCTTCGCGGCGCGCGACCTCAACCTCACCAAGCTCGAGAGCCGCCCCACCAAGCGGGGGCTCGGCGACTACTGCTTCGTCATCGAGTTCGAGGGCCACGTGGCCGACGACGTGGTGGCCGACTGCCTGGCCGACCTCGAGGCCCACCTGGCGCGGGTGAAGTTCCTCGGCTCCTACCCGGTCACCGGGGAGGGCGCCGGGGCCCGCCGCGACGAGGTCAGCGCGCGACGGGCCCGCGCGCAGGCGTGGATCGAGGGTCTGCGCGCGAGCGTGGAGGAGCCCTAGGTGGCGCTCGTCGTGAGCGTCCCGGACGAGGCGTTGGCCTCGGCCCTCGGCGAGCTCGATAACGTGCGCGTCGTGCTCTGGGATCTCCGGGGCCCGGCGCCCGAGCCGACGATCGACCTCGTCGTCGTGCCCTACTCGATGGGTGCACTCGACCTCGCGCGCCTCGAGGGGGTCGCCACGCAGCTCGTCCAGACCCAGACCCTGGGCTACGACAACCTCGTCGGCCGGGTGCCGGCCGGCCACCGGGTCGCCAACGCGGTCGGCGTCCACGAGGGTCCGACCGCCGAGCTCGCCGTCGCGCTGATCCTCGCTGCGCGCCGGGGGCTCGACCGGGCCCTGCGCGCCCAGGGGCGACACGAGTGGTCGAGGGCGTGGACCGAGGGGCTCGACGGGGCGCGCGTGGTCCTCGTCGGCTACGGCGGGGTCGCGAGGGCCATCGCCGCGCGCCTCGAGCCCTTCGACTGCGCGATCGAGGCGGTCGCCACCCGGGCCCGCCGCGTCGAGGGCCGTGACGTGCACGGACCCGAGGACCTCGAGGTACTGGTCGAGGGGGCGGACGTCGTGGTGCTGGCCGTCCCGCTCTCGCCCTCGACCGATCACCTCGCCGACGCGGCGTTTCTCGCGCGTATGAAGGATGGTGCGCTACTCGTGAACGTCTCGCGGGGTCGCGTTGTCGACACCGACGCGCTCGTCGCGCAGCTGCGCGCGGGGCGCCTGCGCGCCGCGCTCGACGTCGTGGACCCCGAGCCACTGCCGGCGGAACATCCCCTATGGGACGCCCCCGGTCTGGTGCTCAGTCCGCACGTGGGGGGACTCGTGACCTCGATGGTCGATCGCGTCGCCTCGCTCCTGCGCGACCAGGTGGATCGCCTTAGTCGGGGCCAGGCGCCGCGCAACGTGGTCGACGTCTCTTAAGCGGCGTCGCACGACGACGTATTCGACAGTCCCCGTACCACCGCCGACCGAGCCCCGCACCCGGCGACGCCGGGGCGGCCGGGTGGTCGCAACGCGGGAGGGCGTTGCCGTTTCGACCCTGATTCCATACAGTTTGGATGTTGCTGAGCGAGTAACCCGATGCCTCGATGCTCGATGGTCCCGGCGCGTGACGACGTGGTCGATCGACGTCGGGAGCAGGCACTAAGGGATGCGTGAGGAGCTCGGAGGGGCCTTAGTCGGCCGACACGGCCGTGGTCGCCGGTACGGTGAGCGATGAGGACGCGTGTGCGGATCCAGTGAGGAGAGGACCGATGGCGAAGAACCCTGAGGAGACCCCGGACGTGATGGGCGGTCCAGACGAGACGGACACGGAGTTGATGGGCTCGCGCGACCGTGCCGACGCGGACGTCGTCGGTGGTGCCGACCAGAGTGACGAGGAATTGATGGGCTCGCGCGATCGGGCCGACGGGGATGCCGTGAGTGAGGGCGACCAGACGGACGGCGACGTTCTGAGCTGAGGGGCGAACCTAGTGTCGCGGCGTGACGGTGCACCGAGAGGCGATGGCGCGCAGCCGGCACGAGGCGGAGCCGCAGGGTAAAGCGGTTCGGCCGGATCCCGCTCGGTTGTTGCGCGATGGGCCTAGACCGTCGATGCGGCTCTGGTCCCCAGAACCTCGTGCGTGGGCTCATTCCTAGGTCACGTTGATCATGGTCGAGGGCGATGTCGTTGCGTTGGGCCACCACTCGGTGGCGCCAAACGCGTCTGCGGCACCGAACGCGGCGCGGGCGTGCGTTCCTCTTGGGCCGAGGATCTCGGTTCCCGTGTCGTGACCTCGTTCTCACGCTCGTGTACATCACCTCGATGCGGTCTCGCGCGACCTTCGCCTTCGAACACGGGAATGTCGTGACCCAGGAGTGTGTCGAGTAGTCGACCCGGCCGAGAGGCTCTACGGTCCCACTGCGGGCGAAGGGTACGACAAGCACTCGGGCGAGGAGGGTCACCTATGAAGACTCACCGCACGCTCCGAAGCCGAATTCGGTGGCGCCACGAAACTTGTGGTGACCGGTTGGGTGGGACGTCGATCACCGTGTCGAGGGCCCTTACGGCGGTTGCGTACCGAACTGGCTGGAACCGTGGGCGACGGGGTGGACGACCCTGAGCGGCGTTGTGGTGCCACCGACCATGGGCGATAAGCGGGCATTGGGGCCCCACGCCTCCCTCTCATTACTCTGCGCGTGGTGCATTGAGGGTGAGCGAGCGAACGGGGTTAGGACTCCCGAGCGGAGGGAGTGGGATTCGAACCCACGGTGGGCGAGCCCACGCCGGTTTTCAAGACCGGTACATTCGTCCGCTCTGTCATCCCTCCGGGGACGACGTTAGCCAACCAGGCCCGCGGTCTCGGCGCGCTTGCGGATGCGGTGTCGCTGGGCCGCCTCGAGGGTGACCTTGCGCAGTCGGATCGACTTGGGCGTCACCTCGACGGCCTCACCGTCGTCGATGAACCCAATCGCCTGTTCGAGGGTGAACTCGACCGGGGGGGCGAGGCGCACCGTGTTGTCGCTGCCGGAGGCGCGCATGTTGGTGAGCTTCTTCTCGCGCGCGGGATTGACGTTCATCTCCTCGGCGCGCGCGTTCTCCCCGACGATCATGCCCTCGTAGACCTCGACGCCGGGGCCGACGAAGAGGGTGCCGCGCTGCTCGAGGTCGATCAGGGCGTAGGCGGTGGTGACCCCGCGGCGGTCGGCCACGAGGGTGCCGCGCTGACGGGCGCGCAGCTCGCCCATCCAGGGCGCGTAGCCGGCCGAGGTGGTGTGCATGATGCCCGTCCCGCGGGTCTCGGTGAGGAACTCGGTGCGCACGCCCATGAGGCCGCGCGCCGGGACGCGCCACTCGAGGCGCACCCAGCCGGTCCCGTGGTTCACGAGATCGACCATGACGCCCTTGCGCTGGCTGAGCAGGGTGGTGATGGCCCCGACGTGCTCTTCGGGCGCGTCGATGGTCACGTGCTCCATGGGCTCGTGCACCACGCCGTCGACGAGGCGGGTGACGACCTCGGGCTTGCCGACGGTGAGCTCGAAGCCCTCGCGGCGCATCGTCTCGATGAGGACGGCCAACTGGAGTTCGCCGCGGCCCTGGACCTCCCACGCGTCGGGCCGCTCGGTGGGCAGGACCCGCAGCGAGACGTTCCCTACGAGTTCGCGGTCGAGTCGGTCCTTGACCATCCGCGCGGTGAGCAGCGAGCCCTCGGTGCCCGCGAGGGGGGAGGTGTTGATGCCGATCGTCATCGAGAGGCTCGGCTCGTCAACGTGCAGCGGGGCGAGGGCCTCGGGGCTATCGGCGTCGGCCAGGGTCTCGCCGATGGTGATCTCCTCGAAGCCGGCGACGGCGACGATGTCGCCGGGCCCGGCGCTCTGGGCCGGGACCCGATCGAGAGCCTCGGTCACGAACATCTCGGTCACCCGGGCGTGCTGGATCGACCCGTCGAGGCGGCACCAGGCGACGCGCTGGCCCCGTTCGAGGGTGCCGTTCATGACCCGGCACAGGGCCAGGCGGCCAAGGTAGGGGGAGGCGTCGAGGTTGCACACCAGGGCCTGGAGGCCGTGGCCCTCGACGTACTCGGGGGCCGGCGCGTGGGTGGCGATCGTCTCGAAGAGCGCCGTCAGATCGCCTTCGCGCGCGTCGGGGTCGGCGCTCGCCCACCCCTCGCGCGCGCTCGCGTAGAGGATGGGGAAGGAGATCTGGTGCTCGTCGGCGTCGAGGTCCAAGAAGAGCTCCTCGACCTCGTGGACCACGTCGGCGATGCGCGCGTCGGGCCGATCGACCTTGTTGATGACCAGGATGACCGGCAGGCGCTTCTCGAGGGTCTTGCGCAGCACGAAGCGGGTCTGGGGGAGAGGCCCCTCGGCGGCGTCCACGAGCAGGAGCACCGCGTCGACCATCGTGAGCCCGCGCTCGACCTCGCCGCCGAAGTCGGCGTGACCGGGGGTGTCGATGATGTTGATCGTCAGGTCCCTCCAGCGCACCGCGGTGTTCTTCGCGAGGATCGTGATGCCCTTTTCGCGCTCGAGGTCGTTGCTGTCGAGGACCCGGTCGGTGAGCTCCTCGCGGGCCCCGAAGGCGCCCGTCTGGCGCAGCATCTGGTCGACGAGCGTGGTCTTGCCGTGGTCGACGTGGGCGATGATGGCGATGTTGCGGAGGTTCGAACGCGTGGACATGACCGATCCACGCTAGTGGCCCGCGACGAGGCCCCCGTGGCGCGAACCCGAAAGGGCGCGTCGGCGCTGTCACGCCAGGGGTTCTTCGGGCCACGGGGTGTCCCGGGGGCCGCGCGCGTGACACGTCGCGGCCCCCCGAACCGGCTCGGCCGGGGTCGGGCCGAGCCCTGTTACCCTGGGGTAAGGCGGTGATCGTAAGGGAATGTGGTGGTTATGACCGAGGGGCCTCTCGAAGGGCTTCACGTCCTGGACCTCTCGCGGGTGCTC
>JAKABC010000145.1 GCA_021802025.1 Actinomycetes bacterium | reverse complement strand
CACCCGGGTGCTCCACGTGGCCGGGCTCGCGATCGGCT
This sequence comes from Actinomycetes bacterium, assembly GCA_021802025.1. Lineage (GTDB taxonomy): Bacteria > Actinomycetota > Acidimicrobiia > Acidimicrobiales > RAAP-2 > RAAP-2. The sequence continues at coordinate 4,252 of JAKABC010000145.1, read as the reverse complement.
TCTTCGCGATGGTGGCGCTCGCCCCCTCGCTCTCGAGCCACGTGACCCACGGCGCGGCGCGCCCGGTGGTCGCGCTCGTCATCGTCGGACTGGGCACCCTGGTGTGCGGGCTCGTCGGGCGCGCCCTCGGCGGCTTCTTCTCCCGGGCCCTCGAGACGATCCACCTGGGGATCGTGGACCGGGTGGGCGGGGTGCTCGTCGGCGCGGCGTCGGCCCTGGTGGGCTGCTGGCTGATCGCCGGGCTGCTGGCCTCGACGACCTGGGCCTCGATCGCGACCCAGGTCCAGGGCTCGGCGATCCTGCGCGCGGTCGACGCCGTGATGCCGCCTTTGCCGGCGGTCGAGCAGCGGGTCCAGACCCTGCTGCGCCAGGCCGACCTCCCGGCGATCTTCGCCGAGGTCGTCGCCCCCACGCTCACGCCCCCGGTCGCCCTGGACCGCCTGCCCGCCGGGCGGGCCCCCGTCGGCGGCCCCCCGGGGGTGGTGAAGGTCTTCGCCACGGGGGGCTGTGCCAGCGCGTCGGAGGGCACCGCGTTCTACGTGCGGCCCACGCTCGCTCTCACCAACGCCCACGTCGTCGCCGGGCACCTCCACGTCACCGCGGGCGGCGCGCCGGCCACCGTCGTCGCCTACGACGCCACCGACGACCTGGCCCTGCTAAGGGTGGCGCGGCCCGGGGCGCCGCTCGGTCTGTCGAGCGCGACCCCGGCCCGGGGCCGACGGCTCGACGTGGTGGGCTACCCGCTCAACGGCGCGCGCACCCTCACCCCGGCCTACATGGAGGGGACGACGACGGCCCTCAGCCGCGACATCTACGGCGCCCACCTCGAGGCCCGCACCTTCGTCGTCTTAGAGGCCCGCATCGAACCCGGCAACTCGGGCAGCCCGGTCCTCGCCGGCGGCCGGGCCGTCGCCGTGGTCGAGTCGATGTCGGCGAGCCAGCCGGCCACCGGCTACGCGATCCCGGTCGCGGTCGCGGCTCCCCTGCTCGCCCGGGTGGGCCGTCGCCCGGTGTCGACCGGCGCCTGCGTGAACTGAGAGCGGCTCAGATCGCCGAGAGGTCGGCCACGTTGTCGAAGCGCGCGAACTCCCCGCGCCAAGTCAGATGCGCGGTGCGGGTCGGGCCGTTGCGGTTCTTGCCCACGATCACCTCGGCGTCGGCCTTCTGGTCGTTGGGCACGTCGCCGTAGATCTCGGGGCGGAAGAGGAAGAGCACGACGTCGGCGTCTTGCTCGAGCGAGCCCGACTCGCGCAGGTCCGACATCATGGGGCGCTTGTCGGCGCGCTCTTCGAGCTTGCGGCTCAGCTGGCTGAGCGCCACCACCGGGCACTCGAGCTCGCGCGCCAGGATCTTGAGCGAGCGGCTCATGTCGGCCACCTCGACCTGGCGGTTCTCGGCCCGACCCCGGCTGCTCATCAGCTGGAGGTAGTCGATGATGACGATCCCGAGGTCGCCGTTCTGCTGCTTGATGCGCCGGGCGCGGGCCCGCACGTCCATCACGGTGAGGCTGGGGTTGTCGTCGATGAAGACCTTGGCCGACTGCAAGAAGCTGAACGCCTCGTGGGCCCGGTTCCAGTCCGCCTCGGAGAGGTCGCCGGTGCGCAGCTTGGACGAGTCGATGCGCGCGGTGGAAGCCAGGATGCGCTCGGCCAGCTCCTGACGGCTCATCTCGAGGGAGAAGAAGAGCGCGGGGCGCCCGACGACGGCCCCGACGTGGATCAAGATCCCGAGCGCGAAGGCCGTCTTACCGGTCGCCGGGCGGGCCCCGACGATCGTCATCGAGCTCGGCTGGAGCCCCTGGAGGACGGCGTCGAGGGCGTGGTAGCCGGTCGACAGGCCGTTGAGCTGGCCCCGGGTCTCGCCGCGCTGCTCGAGGATGTCGGCCTCGGCGAGCAGGAGGCGCTGGAGCGGCGAGACCGAGTCGATCTTGCGCTCGTCGCCGATCGCGTTGATCTTGCGCTCGGCCTCGTCGATGAGGCCCACGACGTCGTCGGTCGCCTGGTAGGCGTCGTCCATGATCTCGCCGGCGGCGGCGATGAGCTTGCGCTGCTGGGACTTCTCGCGCACCAGCTCGGCGTAGTGCTGGGCGTTGGCCACCGAGGGCGTGTTCATCTGCAGCGAGCTGAGCAGCGCCAGCTCCACCCCGACCGCGCCGTGCTCGTGGAGCTTCGCTTGGACCGTGACGTAGTCGACGGGCTCGCCGGCGTGCGCGAGGGCCACGACGGCCGAGAAGATCTGGCCGTGCAGCGGTCGGTAGAAGTCCTCGGCGGTGACGGTCTCGTAGGCGACCGAGACGGCCTCGGGCGAGAGCAGCATCGCGCCGATCAGCGACTCCTCGGCTTCGAGGGCGTGCGGGGGGACCCGCCCGCCCGAGGACGTGGAGCGCGGGGCGTCGATCTGGGTCATAGGTCTCCAACGGTCGCCGACGGACCATGTGCAGCACAAGATGCCAAGGCTGCGTTTTTCCTGTGGACGGCCACGCGACGATTGTGGACCCACCCTGTCACGTCGCCGGGGCGTCGCCCCGACGACGACTCGGTCGCTACTTCGCGACGACCTCCAGGGTGACCGTGGCGGTCACGCCGTCGAAGAGGGCGGCCTCGACCGTGGCCGGGCCGACCTCTTTGAGGTGCTCGCCCATGCGGATCTGGTGTCGGTCGACGCTCACCCCGGTCGCTCGGCGCAGCGCGTCGGCGACGTCGCCCTCGGTCACCGACCCGAAGAGCCGGCCGTTCGCGGCGGCGCGGACCTCGAGGGTCAAGGTGGTGGCCTCGATCGCCGCCTTCTGGGTCAGGGCCGCGTCGCGGCTCTTCGCGTCGAGCAGGTCGCGGGCCTTGCGCATGGCCGAGGCCTGGGCCTCGGTCGCGTCGCTCGCCACCAGAGCCGCCCCCGAGGGCAGCAGGAAGTTGCGGGCGTAGCCGGGTCGCACGGCGACGATGTCGCCGCGCCGGCCCAGTCCGGCCACGTCGGTGCGCAGGAGGACTTTCACTCCTCACCTCCGTCACCGGCCGCCTCGAAGACCTCCTCGGCGACCGAGGCGTCCTCGAGGAGCTCGGCCGTGGGGATCGACGCGGACTCGGTCGCCTCGACCGACTCCCCGCGCGGCGGGCGGCCGCCCCGGCCCCGCCCCCGCCGCGGCCGCGACGCTCGGTCACGGTGCGCTGGGTGTAGGGCAGCAGGGCGAGCTCGCGGGCGGTCTTGATCGCCTCGGAGACGTCACGCTGGTGCTGCTGGCAGTTGCCCGACACCTTGCGGCCGCGGATCTTGCCGCGGTCCGAGATGTACTTGCGCAACTGGGCCAGGTCCTTGTAGTCGACCTGGTCGACGCCGTGCTGGCAGAAGGCGCAGGGCTTCTTCTTCACCCCGCGGCGCGTGTCCACCTTGGGCGCGCGCTTGGGGGGCTTGGGGTTGTTGATCCGGGGCATTAGAAGGGCTCCTCGTCGAAGTTGTAGGTGGTGGGCTCGTTGGCCCGGGGCGCGGAGCGCTCGGGCGCCGCGTAGCCGCCGCCCTCGCCGCGGGGGATCTTGGTCACGACGGCCGTCGCGTAGCGCAGCGACGGGGCGATCTCGTCGGCGTTGATCTCGACGATCGAGCGCTTGTCGCCGTTCTCGGTCTCCCAGCTGCGCTGCTCGAGTCGGCCGGTGACGATGACCCGGGTGCCCTTGGTCAAAGAGTTGGCCGCGTTCTCGGCCATCGCGCCGTAGCCGGCGACCTCGAAGTAGGAGACGCGCTCCTCCCACTCTTGGGTCTGGCGGTTCTGCCAGCGGCGGTTCACCGCCACCGACAGGCGCACCGCGGCCTGGCCGCTGTTGAGGAACTTCAGTTCGGGGTCCCGGGTGATGTTGCCCACCACGGTGATCGAGTTGTCGGGCATGGTCTCTCCTTGGCTGCGCCGACCCTAGGCCTCGGCCGCGACGCGGGCCGGGGCGCGGTCGTGCCGGCGCAGGATCTTGAAGCGCAGGACCTCATCGGACAGGGTCAAGATGCGGTCCAGCTCGTCGACGGTCGACGACTCCCCCGCGAACTCGACCACCACGTAGTAGCCCTCTTTGCGCTTCTTGATCTCGTAGGCCAGGGGACGCCTCCCCCAACGGTCGATGGCGCCGGGGCTGCCGCCGTGGCTGCGGATCGTCTCGAGGGCGCGGTCGAGCGCCTGCTGGATCGACTGGGCGTCGACGGTCGTGTCGAACACGATCATCGTCTCGTAGGGCCGTAGGGCCATATGGTTTCCTTTCCCTCTGGCCCCCCCCCC
>JAKABC010000144.1 GCA_021802025.1 Actinomycetes bacterium | reverse complement strand
GCCGTCGACGAAGACCACCGGGGCCACCGTCTCGAGCTCGGCCCGGTGGCGTTCGGCGAAGGGGTAGGGCTCGCTCGGGGCGATCACCACCTCGGGCGCGGCGTCGCGGACCTCCTCGAGGGAGAGGCCCGGGTAGGGACCGCGGTCGTGCGGCACGACCGCGACGCCCGCGCGAAAGAGCAGCGACGCGCCGTAGGTGGGCGGTCCGAGGAACCGCCACGGTCGACGCCAGATGGGCACGGCGGCGCGCGTCGTCGTCGCGCGCGCCGGACCGGGGTCGAGGCGCGCGCGAGCGACCCCCAGGGCGTCGGCGAGGCGCGCCATCTCCGGCTCGACGTCGGCGACGTCACGCACCGCGAGGGCGAGCACGCTGAGCCCCCGCGCGCCCAGCGCCTCGTAGTCCTCGCGACGGTTCTCCTCCTCGTCCATCACGACGAGGTCGGGTTCAAGGGCGACGACGCGCTCGAGGTTCGGGTCCTTCGTCCCCCCGACGGTCGCGATCCCCGCCTGGTCGCAGAAGCGGGTGACCCCCACCGGGGTCACCCCCCAGGCGACGAGCGTCTCGCTCACCGAGGGGACGAGGGAGACCACCCGCACGCGCCTACAGGTTCTCCTCGAACTCGAGCAGGACCGCGTGGCGCTCCTCTTTCGCCGGCCGGTCGAAGTAGGGGTTGCGCTTGGCCCAGTAGTAGCCCAGGGGGATGAGCCCGAGGGCCATCGACCCGAGGCCGACCCACAGGTCGGTGTGGGTGAGAGTCGGGATGACCTTGATGAACATCACGCCCATGAAGACCGCCCCGAGGAGGGGCCACAGGCCCATGAAGATGAAGTTCGACACCGAGGTGAAGATCTGGCGCCGGTACAAGACGACGACGGCGAGCCCGGCGAAGCAGTAGTAGATGGCGATCTGCAGGCCGATCGAGTTGACCCCGGCGGTGAGGATGTTGGCGATCGAGCCGAAGGACTGGGAGCCCACGAATAGCGCCAGGGAGATCACCATCACCGTGATGGTCGCCACCAGCGGGGTCTTCGCGTTGGGCGCGATCCGCCCGAGCGCCTTGGGCAGGGTGTTGTCGCGGCCCATGGCGAAGAGCGTCCGGGTGACCTGGATGAGGGTCGTCTCCAGGGTGGCCACCGTGGAGAGGATCACCGAGATGACGATGAGCTTGCCCCCCGTGCCGTGCCAGACCTTCTGGCCCAGCACGCTCAAGATGTCGGCGGCGTTGTTCGGGTTCGTGAGGGCGTGGGTCGATAGCACCATGTTCGTCGAGACCGTGAACACCTCGAAGAGCACGAACACCACGATGATCCCGATGATCCCGCCCAGACCCGGGGTCTTCTTCGCGTTCTTGGTCTCCTCGTTGAGGTTGGCCGTCACGTCCCAGCCCCAGTAGTAGAACGCGGCAATCAGCGCGCCGGCGAAGAAGCCCGACGAGCCGTGGAAGACCCCCGGCGAGAACCAGTGCCACGAGAAGGCGTTGGCGTGGGCGTGGAAGATCGCGAGCAGGGCGAAGAGCACGAGCAGCGCGATCTCGATCGTCGACATGATGATCTGGACCCTCACGGTCACGGTCACCCCGGCCGCCACGGCCGCCACCATCGAGAGGAAGAAGACGCACCCGACGATCGTCACCAGCGGCTTGTTCGAGGCGAGCGAGTTCGAAAAGAGCGACACCAGGTTCGAGCCGACCGGCAGCGTCGCGATCACCATGAAGATGAGGGCCGAGACCACGAGGGCCCACCCCGAGAGGTACCCGAGCGCCGGGTGCAGCGCCCGGCGGACCCAGGAGTAGCTGGCCCCGGCGTTGGTCTCGACGCGCCCGAGGTAGGAGAAGGCGAAGACGATGCCGAACATCGCCACCCCGCAGTAGAGCAGGGCCGCCGGACCGCCGAAGGCGACCGCGCCGAAGAGCACGGCCGTCGTGCCGGCGATCGAGTAGGCGGGGGCCACCCCGGCCACCCCCATGATCACCGAGTCGAACAGGCCGAGGACACCGGCCTTGAGGCTGTGCGCGCTCGCCGTCGCCGGCGGTGACTCCAGGGCCTCGCTCATGGGTATCGCTCTCCTCCGGCGACGGGCGCCGCGTCCGGCCCGTCGGCGACGAGTCCCGGCGCACGTTATACACGCTGCGCGGTTCCCGGGGGGTCCGTTCCCCACCGGTAATCTGGGGGGATCACCGGGCCGTTCGCGGTGCGGCGCCGTGGGGCCCGCGGCGCGAGAGCCCACGAGCGAGAGACCACCGTGGCACTGATCCAGAGATTCGACGAGTCCGGGGCGCCGCCGATCACGGCCTCGGAGATCAAGCACCGCTGGATCGAGTTCCACCGCCAGGTCCGGCTCATGTCGGGCACCCGGCTCCAGCGCACGGCCGGGAGGATCCTCGGCGAGGACACCCGGCGCTACCGGGCCGCCCGGGCCGTCTTCGGCCCGGTGCTGCGCGCGCTGCGCCGCCTGCGCGGGGAGCGGGCCGAGAAGCGCCGCGCGGAGAAGCTCATCGCCCGGCGCGAGGACGTCGTCTTCCCGGTCAACTACCGGCCCCGCGTCCTCGACTACGCGGCCGAGCTGGCCGCGCTCGCGACCGACCTCGCCGACGTGCACGTGGCCCTCGTCGAGCCCGCGTGGACCCCCACCGAGACGGTCGAGGCCCTCAACGACGTCCTCAACTCGACGGCCGCCGAGTGGCTCCTCATCGCCGACGCCACCCTCAGTGAGGCCGAGCGGCGCTACAGCGCGGCCGTCCTGCTCGACGCGGCCACGCCCGAGGTCGACGTCGTCTACGCCGACGAGGCCGGCCCCCACCCCTTCGCCCCCCTGCTCAAGCCCCCCGCGGTGGGCCCGCACACGCTGCTCAGCTACGACGTCGTGGGCCGGCCGGCCCTCGTGCGGGTCGAGACGGCCTTCGCGCTCGGGGGGTTCCGCCCCGAGGCCGGCGTGGCCTTCGAGCACGACCTCTGGCTGCGCCTGAGCGAGGCCGGGCGCGGTTTCGCCCACGTGACCCGGGTGCTGCCGGCCGGGCGGCCGGCCGCGGCCTTCGAGGACCCGCGTCTGGGCGAGGACACGGCCGCGGTGGTGCGCGAGGCGCTCGAGCGACGGGGCTGGAAGGGGACGGTGAGCGCCGACCGGCTCAACGGGCTGGTCCACTGGAGCCTCGCGGCGCCCGACCCGGCGCCGCGGATCGACATCATCATCCCCACCCGCGACCGCATCGACCTGGTGGACCGGTGCCTCGCGTCGATCGAGGAGATCACGACCTACCCCAACTACGACGTCATCATCCTCGACAACGACTCGGCCGAGGCCGAGTCCGCGGCCTACTTCGCCCAGACCCGCTACCGGGTCGTGCCGTGCCCGGGGCCGTTCAACTACGCCCACATCGTCAACCGGGGCGTCGCCCACTCCGACGCCGACTACATCGTCACCCTCAACAACGACACGATCGTGGTGACCCCGGACTGGCTCGAGCGACTCATCGCGCTGGCGTCGCTACCCGACGTGGGCATCGTGGGGGCGTGCCTGCTCGACCAGGACGGCCAGCGCGAGCACGAGAGCATCGTCATCTCGCCCTACCCCCAGCACCTGCGCACCGACTCGAACTACCCCCACGTCGACTACTTCGCGCGCGCGACCAAGGACGTGGCGGCGGTGACCGGGGCGGTCCAGATGGTGGAGCGGGCCCTGTGGGAGAGCCTCGGGGGCATGGACGAGGAGCTCAGCGTCGTGATGAACGACGTGGACATCTGCCTGCGCGCGCTCGTCGAGGGCCGCTACAGCGTCTACACCCCCGAGGTGCGGCTCTACCACCACGTCGGCTCCTCGCGGGGCCGGCTCGACCCGATCGAGAACCGCAACCGCTTCATCCGCCGCTGGGACATCTTCGGGACGTTCCGCGACCCCTTCTTCCCCGAGGCCGTCGTCCTGCTCGGGGAGAAGATGTTCTACCTGCCCCGCTAACCCGAACCCGGGCGGGCGCCCTTGTAGCCTGAGACGGTGACCTCGGCCCGGGCGCGCGTCGCCGACCTCATCGGACGCGTCCCGCCCCCGGTGTGGCCGCTGGTGGCGATCGTTTTCGTGGTGCTGCTCGGCAACGGGATGTTCGTGCTGCGCCTGGCGAACAACGACCCGATCTCCTGGACCGCCGGGATCTCCCACCAGCTGTGCCGGATCACCTGCGGACGGCCGATGATCGACCCGAACGTCGGCTTCGTCACCGTCGCCGAGGGCCACCTGGCGGCGATGGACCTGCTGCACGGCCACTGGCCCTGGTGGAACTACTTCGAGGGACTCGGCCAGCCCCTCCTCGGGGAGATG
>JAKABC010000143.1 GCA_021802025.1 Actinomycetes bacterium | reverse complement strand
CCCGGTTTCGGTGATCGCGCGCGGGCGCCAGGGTGGCGCGCCGGGTGGCCGACGCCGCGCGCCCGCGCGCACCGAGCGCCGCCCGCTCGGGGCCCACCTCGGCGAGCAGGCGCTCGACCTCGGCCTCCTCGGGCCGGCAGTCGTAGGTGAGGGCCGAGGCGACCCACTCGGCCCCGCCGGCGGCGACGTCGACCACGACCAGGGCGAGCGAGTCGGGCGTGCGCACGCGGGTGAGGACGGCCCCGCCCGAGAGCCACGAGGTGGCCGCTCGTAGCCGATTGAGCGTCTCGACCTCGACGCCCCGGGCGCTCGCCGCGTCGAAGAGGGTGGCGAGGTCCGCCACCTCGAGCGGGGCGACCGGGGCCACGGCGAGGCTCGAGGCGCCCCCCGAGACGAGAAAGAGGGTGAGCCCGGTGGGACTCGCCGCGTCGAGGAAGTCGAGCACATGCGCCCCCGCCTCGAGGCTCGCGGGCCCGGGGCGGGGGTGGTCGCCGACGAGCGCGCCCTCGTCGGGCACCTCGGCGACGAGGAGCGCCCGGCGCACGCGTCCCCCAAGGGCCCGGCGGGCCGCGCGCGCGAGCTCGGGCGCGGCCTTGCCGAGGGCGACGAGGTCGACCGGCCCCGCCGACCCCGCGGCGAGCCCGGCCTCGGCGAGAGACCGCTCGACCCGGGACCCGAGGTCGAGGCGCTCGAGGGAACGCGCGATCTCGAGGGCGTCGGTGAAGAGACGCGCCCGGGTCGGGTCGGAAAGACGCGCCACGTCGCGACGCTAACGGCCTCTAGCCTTCGTCGATGGACCCGCGGCGCCCGACCTACCCGCCCAAGGCCCGGCCCGGCGATCGCGTGGCCATCCTCTCGCCGTCGTGGGCCGGCCCGGGGGCCTTCCCCGCGGTCCACGAACGCGGCCTCGAGGTGGTGCGCGAGCGCCTCGGCCTCGTGCCCGTCGAGTACCCGACGACCCGAGCGCTCGGCGCCTCGCCGATCGAGCGCGCCCGCGACCTCGAGGCCGCCTTCGCCGACCCCGAGATCACCGCGGTGCTCGCCACCATCGGCGGGGACGACCAGATCACCGTGCTCGCCCACCTCGACCCCGACGTCCTCGCGGCCAACCCCAAGCCCTTCGTCGGCTACTCGGACAACACCAACCTGCTCAACCTGCTCTTTCACCTCGGGATCGTCGCCTACCACGGGGGGAGCACCCTCGTGCACCTGGCCCGACCGGGGGGCGTGCACCCGGTGCACCTGGACTCGCTCGCGCGAGCGCTCTTCACGCGCGAGCGCGTCGCGCTCGAGCCCCTCGAGCGCTTCAGCGACCGCCAGCCCGACTGGGGGGACCTCTCGACCCTCGAGGCCGAGCTCGAGCAGTTCGACGAGCCCGGCTGGCTCTGGCGCAACGCCGCGGGCGTCGTCACCGGACCCGCCTGGGGCGGCAACCTCGAGGTGCTCTCGTGGATCCTCGCCGTGGGCCGCCACGTCCGCCCGGTCGAGGCCTACCGCGGGGTGGTGCTCGTGCTCGAGACCTCCGAGGAGATGCCGAGCGACCGGGAGGTCGCGCGGATGATGCGCACCCTGGGCGAGCGCGGGCTCCTCGGGGTGGCCGGCGCCGTCGTGGTCGCCAAGGCCAAGGCCTCGTCGCCCGAGCGGCCCCTCGACCCCGAGGCGGCGCGCGCCTACCGCGAGGCCCAGGCCGCGGCGGTGCTGGCCGCCCTCGAGGTGTACGCACCGACGACCCCGGTCGTGATCGGACCCGACTTCGGCCACACCGACCCCCAGTACGTGATCCCCTACGGCGGGCTGCTCACCCTCGACGGCCCGGCCCGGCGGCTCTGGGCCGAGTACTAGGCCCTAGCGGCCCTCGGGCACGTAGTGGCGCTCGTCCTTCGCGTCGAGCCAGACCCGCATCGTGCGCCCGGTGGAGGGGTCCTTGAAGACCTCGTCGGTCGAGCGCCACGTGGGGTCGGGCCGGGGGGTCTCCCCGTGGCGGCGCGTGGAGAGGTTCACGATCGCGAAGACCGCGAGGATGGCGAGGACGACGAGGGCGAACATCAGGTGCGGAAGCTCACCGCCGTGGCGTAGGCGACGACCTCGGTCATGCCGTTGCCCATGTCCGAGGAGTCGAAGCGCACCCCCACCAGACCGTGGGCGCCGAGGAGTTGGGCGTTCTCGATCAGCCGATCGAGGGCGTGGCGCCGGGTGTCCTCGACGAGCGCGGTGAACTGGCCGACCTCGCCGCCGGCGAGCGCCTTGAAGCTCGCGCCGATGCCCTTGGCGACGCCGATCGAGCGCACGACGACCCCGAAGACGGTGCCGAGGGTCTTTTCGATCTCGTGCTCGGCGAAGGTGAAGGCGGTCGTGAGGGGGAAGGTCGATCCCCCGGGCTGTCCGTAGCGCGGCGTGTCCTCGGGCATGACGCCTCCTCTCGTGGGTGACCCTACAGCGCCCCACCCCGGTTCCGATCGGGCCCGAGCGGTGAGTCGGCGGGGTTTAGGATTCGCGAGGGGGGCGGGACCACCGGCAAAGGACGACCATGAGCTTTCCCAGCGCCTCCTACTCGATCACCATGCGGGTGAAACTCACCAACACCTCGGCGATTCCGGCCGTGGCCGGTGCGGTGAGCGCATTGGGAGGGCTCGTGACGGCCCTCGACGTCGTCGAGCCGATCGAGGGCCACACGGTGATCGACGTCACCTGCAACGCCACTGACGAGGGCCACGCCGAGGTGCTGCGCGGTGCGGTCGAGGGCGTCGAGGGGGCCCACGTCCACGCGGTGAGCGACCGGACCTTCTTGTTGCACCTGGGCGGCACGATCGGGATCGAGCCCAAGGTGCCCCTGAAGACCCGCGACGACCTCTCGATGGCCTACACCCCCGGGGTGGCGCGGATCTGCAGCGCGATCGCCAAGGACGTCGACCTCGCGCGCAAGTTCACCATCAAGCGCAACGCCGTCGCCGTGGTGACCGACGGGTCGGCGGTGCTGGGGCTCGGCAACATCGGCCCCGAGGCGGCCCTGCCGGTGATGGAGGGCAAGGCCCTGCTCTTCAAGCGCTTCGCCGGCATCGACGCGTGGCCGGTCTGCCTGGCCACCCAGGACGTGGACGAGATCGTCGGAATCGTCACGGCCCTCGCCCCGGTCTACGGCGGGATCAACCTCGAGGACATCGCGGCCCCGCGCTGTTTTGAGATCGAGCGGCGCCTGCGCGACGCGCTCGACATCCCCGTCTTCCACGACGACCAGCACGGCACGGCGACCGTCGTCTACGCCGCCCTCCTCAACGCCCTCACGGTGGTGGGCAAGTCCCTCGGCGAGGTGCGCGTGGCGATCGTGGGCATCGGGGCGGCCGGCGTCGCGATCACGCGGCTCTTGCTCGCCGAGGGGGTGGGTGACGTCGTCGCGCTCAACCACCACGGCATCCTCGATGCCTCCGACCCCGCCCTCGACGACGAGCGGCGCTGGGTGGCCGAGCACACCAACGCCGAGGGGCGCCGCGGCGACCTGCGCGAGGCGATCCGCGGCGCCGACGTGTTCATCGGCGTCTCGGGCCCGAACGTGATGGGCGAGGAGCACCTCGCGCTGATGGCCGAGGACGCCATCGTCTTCGCCCTGGCGAATCCCGACCCCGAGATCGACCCGGCGATCGCGCGGCGCTACGCGCGGGTCGTGGCGACCGGGCGCAGCGACGAGCCCAACCAGATCAACAACGTGCTGGCCTTCCCGGGCATCTTCCGCGGGCTGCTCGACGCCGGCGCGACCAAGGTCACCGAGGCCGTCGAGATCGCCGCCGGTCGGGCCATCGCCGCGGTCGTGGGCGAGGACGAGCTCTCGGCCGACTACATCGTGCCGACCGTCTTCAACCCGGCCGTCGTGCCGGCCGTCGCCGGGGCGGTGGAGGCCGTGGCCCGCACGCTCGGCGTGCGCCACGTCGACTGATCAGCCCACGCGCACGAAGGTCCCGTGGTAGCCCCGGCCCGTCTGGACGAGGCGGCCGGACGAGCACGTGAAGGTCACCGGCGCGGTCGTGGTCGAGGGCGCCAGGTGGACGGTGCGCCCGGCGTAGGTAGCGGTGATACTCATGGACGCGGAGCGCGTCGTGGTGAAGCTCAGGACGTCCCCGCGCACGGCGACGGTGTAGACGATCGACCCGCGCAGGCGCATCACGTAGGGTCGACCGAGGACGACGCCCCGCATCGGCGTGGCTGCGGCGTAATTCACGACCTCGCGGTCGGGGGCGCTGAAGGTGAGGGTGCGCCCGGCGTCCCCGCGCAGGGTGAAGGGATGTCCCGCGTAGCTGTAGGCGTCGGTCTCGCCGAGCTCGCGCCACGTGCCGCGCAGGCACGCGGGGACCGCGTGGGCGACCGGCGCCGCGCCCGAAGGGAGCGCGGGCGCGAGGGCGG
>JAKABC010000007.1 GCA_021802025.1 Actinomycetes bacterium | reverse complement strand
GTAGGTCGCCTTCACGGCCTTGGTCGCGCCGGCCGGCGCGTCGAGGTGGGAGTGGTTGTCGGGGTAGCCCTCGGGGTCGAGGATCACCCAGTCGGGCTTGAGCCCCACGCCGAGGGAGCGGTAGCTGTCGATCTGGGTCGCGACCCACTGGCCGGCGTCGTAGCCGTGGGTGTAGTAGGTCTGGGTGCTCTGGACCTCGTTGGCGAGCGGCCCGCTCACGGTCCAAAAGGACAGCCAGGTGACGCGCTTGTGGGCGTTGTAGATGGCCTGGCCCATGAGGAAGTCGGGTGACTCACTGACCGGCGGCGAGCCGACGAAGCCGACCCACGGCGCGCTGCGCGTGCCGAGTCCGCCGGTCTCGGCGAGGATGGGCCAGCCGTTGGCGATCGCGGTCGACCACTTCGCCGAGGGGATCGCGTAGACCCCCACGCCCTGAGGCGGGGGAGCGTTGAAGCCCGCGGCGTAGAGGGTGAGCTCGCCCCCTACGGTGAGGTCGGTGACCGTCGTGCCGACCGTGCGCGCCGACGCGCCGGCGGTGACCGAGACGTCGGTCGCGCTCCAGGTCGTCGACCCCGGGGCGGCGGTGAGGACGAAGAGGTCACCCCAGTGGGCCGCCTGGCCCGCGACCGCGACCTGGCTCGGGGTGACCGCGACCGCCAGGTCGCCGGCGAGCGGCGGTGCCCCCGGCGCGGCCGCGGTGGCGTTGAGCACGCTCCAGGCGTCGAAGCTCGCGGTGGCGAGCGGGCCCGGGGTGGCGGTGAGGTACGTGGTGGAGAAGAGCTCGACCTGGCCGCCGGCGGTCAGTCCCGCCAGGTCGATCGTGGCGCTCGAGGTGCCCACCGACAGCGGGCCGAGCAGCGGCGGGCTCGCCGTCAGCGTCGTCAGGTTCTGTTGGGTGAAGCCGGCGAGCAACCAGTTGTTCGAGGTGTACACGGCGAGGTCACCGTTGGCGAGGGTCGCCGCGACGGTGGGCGTGGGCCCGGGCAGGGCCTCGGGGTCGCTGGCAAAGGGCGTCGCGCGCAGGGGACGGGGCCGCGTGGTCGTGGTCGTGGGGGCCACGCTGGTCGTGGTCGTCGACGATCGGGGCGCGCGCGTCGCCGGCCCGACGGCCGCCACCGAGGGCGAGGTGATGGTCGCGGCGACTTCGGAGTAGACCGGGACGTTCTGGCCCGGTGACCAGCTGAGCGTGAGGACCTCGAGGTCGTTCGTGGTGGTGCGGTAGGTGACGACGGCGCTCGTGCCCTCGACCACGGCGCTCGCGAGCCCCTGGGCGGGCTGACCCGTCAGGGCCGAGAGGTCGAGTGCGACGTAGGGTCGCCAGGGCAGTCCCCGGTGGAGCCGGGTCCAGTTGGGGGTCACCGGGTCGTTGGGTGCGACCAGCTCGAGGTCGCCCGAACCGTCCACGTAGAGCACGTCGGGGTGGCCGTTGGGATCGAAGAAGGGGACGGCGTCGCCGGCCGGGGCCGGGATCGCCCCCTGGGTGGAGAGGTCGGACCACGTCGTCGTGCCGCCCGCGCCGATCGTGAGCAGCGCCAGGTCGTCGGCGTTGGTGCGGTAGGCGATCACCCCGCCCGAGGGACCCGTGGCGCCGTGGGGACCGCCGAGCATGGTCGTCGACTGCAACTGGCTCTCGAGGGAGTTCGCGTTCCACGGCAGGGGCTCGCTCCCGGTGTCGACGAACTGGTACAGCGGGTGCGTCGCGGGAGTGGCCGGGGTCGTCGCGGCCGTCGCCCCTCGCGGGACGCTCGCCACGTAGAGGGCGCCGCACAGCACGAGACCGACCAGTACGAGTCGGAGTCGGACGGGGGGCGTCCTCACGTGGTCAACGCGGCGTTCGTGACGCGTGCTCACCCTGTACGAGTCTAGGGGGGTCGAGGGTCTGCGGCAGGTCTGGCCACTCTCGTCGCCCCAATTCGCGATCAGGGTACGGGCACGTCCATCACGACTTTGCCGCGGGCGACCGATCGCTCGCGACGTCCCCTAAGGGTCTCGAACGCGCCGTCGACATCAGTCATCGAGAAGCGGTGCGTTATGAGCGGTGATGGCCGGAGGCTCCCGTCGTTGAGCCTCGTCACGACCTCGGCCCAGGCCCGCCGGGTGTAGGAGAAGCTGCCCTGGAGTATCAGATCCTTGTTCACGATCTCGTCCGGTGCGAGGGTGACGGTGCTGCCGTGGGGCGGAAGCCCCAGCAGGGTGATCGTCGCACCCCGAGTGGCGAGTGCCACCGCGGTCGCGGTCGCCTCGGTGACGCCCGCGGCCTCGATGACGAGGTCGAAGGTCTCCGTCGGGGGGGTTAGGACGAACGAGTCGGCCCCCATCGTGCGGGCCAGGTCTGCCTGCTCGGGGCGTCGGCCGACCACCGTGACCCACTGGGGCGCGAAGGCGCGCGCGAGGTGCGCCGCGAGGAGGGCGATCGTGCCGTCGCCGATGATCGCGACGCGAGCCCCCGGTGGGACCGGCAGACGGGTCAGGGCTCGCCAGACCACGGCCATGGGTTCGGTGAGGACAGCGTCCTCCAGGGACACCGTGTCCTCGAGGCGATGGGCCAGGGCGACGGGGACGCTCACGAGGTCGGCGAGCGCCCCTTGGCGCGTGAAGCCGATCTCGTCGTAGGTCTCGCAGCGATTCGTGTCGCCCCCGAGGCAGGCGGCGCAATGACCACAGGAGACGATCCCCTCGACCACCACGCGATCGCCGGCTACGCCCAGGCCAGGGACGTTGTTGTCGAGGGCGCCGACCCACTCGTGCCCGAGGACCAACGGGTACACGACGTAGGCGGGATCGATTGTGCCGTCGACAAGTTCAAGGTCCGTTCCACACACCCCCACCAAGAGGGGCCGCACCATGATCTCGTCCTCAAGCGTCGAGGGGTCGGGCACCTCGCGCACGCCGACGCCCTGGCCGGGGGCGGTCACGACGGCCCTCATCGACGCACCTTCCGGTTGGATCCGCTCAGGATCATGCTCAGCCGCTCGGCGTGCTCGCGCACCTTGAGGCCGAGTGCTTGGATCTCGCGCAGGGGCACGTCGAGCTTGAGGTCGGTGACGCTGAGAGCGCCGGCGCAGCGCCCCTGGTGATCGAAGAAGGCCGCCCCCGCGCAAAACACCCCTTCGGACTCCTCCTCGTCGTCGATGGCGAAGCCGACCTGACGGATCCGCTCCAAGTCACCCAGGAGGTCCTCGACCGAACTGAGGGTCTTCGGTGTGTGCACGCGCATGCCCGCTTCGCTGATGAGACGGCGTACGTCCGCCTCGTCCATCTGGGCCAGGATCGCTTTGCCCGCGGCCGTGCAGTGGGGTTCCTCGCGCTGGCCCAGGGGTGCGTGGAAGCGCACCGGACCGCCGCCGTCGACCCGTTCGAGGAAGATGGGGTAGCCCTTCTCGTTCACGGCCAGGCGCGCGGTCATGCCCGTTGAGCGTGAGAGTTCGTGCAGGACCGGCAGGCCGAGTTCGCCGATGGAGGTCTGCTGGCTCGCGAGGTCGCCTAGACGCAGCAGGTTGAGCCCGAGTCCGTAGCGCGCCCCGACGTCCAAGCCCCGAAGTAACCCCGCGGCCGCCAGTGTGCGCGCGAGCGAGAGGGCCGTGCTCTTGGCCACCCCGAGGCCCTGGGCCATCTCGGTAACGCCGAGCCCCGGCGGTCCAGCGTCCGCCACGAGTTCGAGGAGTGCCGCCGCGCGGGCCACGGACTGGACCCGGTAGCGCTCATCTGCGAGGTCAATGTTCGGCATTGGGCAACACAATACGGTAAAGCCGAGTTCGAAGGGGGATGTCCTTGACGCGTGCACGCGTACCTGCTTGGATGTCGTGATCAATACCGACTCATGTTCTGTAATACCGAACTTTGGACGAAGAGTGGATGAGCGACGCCGCGCCGCACTGCCGCGGGCGCACGAGCTGCGCGAACGTGCCGGTGCCGACGCCCTCGTGCTCACGCGTCCCGGTTCCGTCAATTGGGTCACCGGGGGCGTGTCGGACCCCGTGGACGTGACCGCACCGCGCGACGTGGTGTGGGTCGTCCTCACCAACGAGACCCGGGCCCTGGTGACCTCCACGGTTGAGGCGCCTCGCCTCGCCCACGACTTTGACGTCGAGGCATCGGGTTGGGATCTCGTCTCGGTGCCGTGGTATCACCCGGAGGATATGGCCGAGGCGGTGAGATCCATAGCCGGCGTTCACGCCCACGTGATCAGTGACGACGGCGGACTGGGTGACGACCTCAGCGAACAGATCGTCCTTTGTCGTATGGTCCTCTCCGAGCCCGAGCGTGACGACCTGCGCGAGCTCGGACGCGACGTGGCTCGTGCGCTCGATGGTGCCGTGGATTCGTGGCGTCCGGGCGAGTCGCGCGACACCGAGGTCGCCAGCGAGGTGGCTCGCGCCTTGATCCGGGTGGGGGCATTCCCGGTCTGTCTGATCGTGGGTGGCGACGACCGACTACGAAGCCTGCGACACCCCTTGAGCGTTGGGGCGACGCTCCACGAGGCTGTTATGGCGGTCGTGGTGGCGCGTCGGGGTGGGTTACACGTTGCGGCGACGCGCCTGGCGGTCACTCGCGAGGACGACCCAATCGTGGCCTTGACCCAGGAGTTGGCGGTCGTGGACGACGCGATAAGGGCCGCGTGCGTCCCGGGGGCCACCTGGGGGAGCGTCGTCGGGGCCCTGGAGCTGGGGTATCGCGCCATCGGACACGAGGGGGCGTGGGCCGAGCACTTCCAGGGTGGACCCATCGCCTTCGATCAGCGCGAGTTCGAACTCGCCCCCGGTCAGAGCTCGTCACCCTTCTGGGGCCAGCGTTGCGAGGTGGGCTGTGCGGTCGCCTGGAACCCCAGCGTGGGCGGCGGGGCGAAGATCGAAGAGACGTATCTGGTCGGTGAGTCTGGGCTTGAACCCCTGACTCGGGGCGTCCACGAGTGGGAGCGAGTGAAGGTGGTGGCGTGACGGAGAACGACATGGTCAGAGGAACCGGGACCCCCCGTGGGACCCGGCTGGTGACCCGCTACGTGAACGAGCTCGGCGGGCCGCGCGCTAGTGAGAGCCGGTTCGCCGACGGCGCTCAGGTGCGCATCGAGATTCCCAGTGTCGAGAACCCGAGCGCCCTGCGCGCCGTCGTCGAAGAAGCGCAGCGCCACGACGTCGTGGTTCACCGCGTCTCCCAGGGCAGCGGCGCCATGTTGTTGAGCAAGGCCGAACTCTCCGAGATGGCTCGCATCGGGGCCGACGAGGGGATGGAGGTCAGCCTCTTCGTCGGACCGAGGGAGGAGTTCGGCGTCGGGGGTGGTGTGCGCAGTCCCGACGGTGCACTGCTCAACGGCCGTCTACGCGGCTTCGATCACCTGCGCTACGCCCTCGAAGACATCCTGCGCGCGGTCGACGAGGGCATCCGCGGCTTCCTCGTCGCCGATACCGGCTTGATGGAGGTGTTGTCACACATGGTGGCCGACGGAGAGATTCCCGCCTCCATCGTCTGGAAGATCTCGGCCGTCCTCGCCCCCTCGAACCCGGTGACGTTCCGCCAGCTCGTGGCTCTTGGCGGAACGACCGTGAACGTGCCGAGTGATATGACCCTCACCGAACTGAGCGAGATTCGGGCGCTCTCGGCCGCGCCGATCGACTTGTACGTAGAGGCTCCCGACTCGATGGGGGGCATGGTGCGGGGCAACGAGCTTGCCGAGCTCGTGACCGTGGCCGCGCCCCTGTACGCGAAGTTCGGACTACGTAACGCCCGAGCGGTCTACCCGGCGGGCCGCCAGGTCATGGACGACGTGGTGAACAACGTGCGCGAGAAGGTCCGCCGCGCGGCCATCGCGGTGGACACCCTCGGTGACGTGGCTGGTCACATCGTGTTGTCCAAGCCCGGAGCCGACGGCCTGGGGGTACCCGAGCCGTGACCCTGCGTAGTGACCGGTGGGTGCGCGGCGACGACGAGGTCGCCGTGGATGCTCGGGTGGCCTTACGCATGGGTGGCGCACCGGTGCGGCCCGACGGGGGCCGCCCCCTTATCGGCATCGCCAATAGCGCCAGTGACCTCAATCCCTGCAATCAACCGCTCGCCGACCTAGTCGAGCCGTTGCGCGAGGCAATCGAAGCCGCTGGGGGAATCGCCCTCGAGTTCCCAACGATGTCGCTGGGTGAGGACCTCATGAAGCCGACCGCGATGCTCTATCGCAACCTCCTCGCGATGGAGATCGAGGAGTCCCTGCGTTCGCAGCCCCTCGACGGGGTTGTCGTCTTGGCGGCGTGCGACAAGTCGGTCCCGGGCGCTTTGATGGGCGCCTTCAGCACGAACCTGCCGTGCCTACTCATGGTCTCGGGACCGCGCCCGGTTGCTCGATTCGAGGGCCGGCGCGTCGGGACCGGTACCGACCTGTGGCGGGCGTGGGACGAACGGCGTTCCGGCGCCCTGGACGACAGGCGGTGGCGCGACTTCGAAGACGCCCTGAGCCGGGGACGAGGTACCTGCAACACCATGGGGACCGCGTCGTCAATGGGGGCCGTCGCCGAGGCCCTCGGACTCGCGTGGCCGGGCTCGACGACAATCCCGGCCGACGACGCGCGTCACCGCGATATCGCGCGCCTCGTCGGTGGGCGCATTGTGGCCCTCGTCTCGAGTGGAGCGAGCACCGCGTCGCAGGTGACGCCCAGCGCGGTGCGCAACGCGGCCACCGTCTTGTGCGCGCTGGGTGGCTCGACGAACGCCGTGATCCACCTCACGGCGATGGCCGGTCGCCTCGGGTACCCTGTTGCGCTCGAGACCTTCGACACCCTCAGCCGTGAGGTGCCGGTGGTTGTCGACCTCGAACCAACGGGGTCGGGGTTGATGGAGGATCTCGACAGCGCGGGCGGCGTGCCGGCCGTGCTGGGTGCGCTCGGTGCGCTCCTTGACGGCGACGTCGTCTTGGCCGACGGTCGCTCGACTCGAGAGGTCCAGCGCAGCGCCCCTGCGCCACGTGACCCGATTCGACGCGTCGACGACCCCGTCGACGCTGGCGGGGCATTTCGAGTGGTTCGAGGCAACCTCGCTCCCGACGGTGCGCTGATCAAGCGCTCAGCGGCTACGCCGGCGCTCTTGAAGCACCGTGGCCCGGCGGTGGTCATGCGCGGTTACGACGAGATGGTCGAGCGCAGCGCCTCCTCAGACGAGGTGGCCGAGGACGCCGTATTAGTGCTGAGCGGGGTGGGCCCGGTGGGCGGTCCCGGTATGCCGGAGTGGGGCATGATCCCCATCCCGGCCCCCGTCTTGGCGCGCGGGACTCGCGACATGGTGCGCGTTACCGACGCGCGCATGAGCGGGACAAGTTTCGGTACGGTGTACCTCCACGTCGCGCCCGAGGCGGCGGTGGGTGGAGCGCTCGGCCTCGTCCATGACGGGGACGTGATTCGGGCCGACGCCGATGCCGGCGTGCTTGAGGTGGAGCTGAGCGACGCCGAGCTCGCCGCGCGTGCGGCGTCAGCGTCGCGCGCGCCCACGGCGGGTCGAGGCTACGTCGCGCTCTACCAGCGCCACGTGACGCAGGCCCCGAGCGGCTGTGACTTCGACTTCCTGGCTCTCGAGGCGGGGCGGACCCCGCAGCTCGACGAGCCGGTGGTGGGCAGATCTTGAGGGGCCTCGGCCCGACAAGAGCGGGGCTCAAGGTGGGCTCCGGGGGAGTAGTTAAGGGGAACACACGTTGAAATCAATCAGATCAAGGTGGGTGGGGGCGGCCGCGGCCACGGCGATGCTCGCGGCCACGCTTCTCGTGAGCGCGCCGGCGCAAGCGAGTAGCAAGGTCACCCTGACCCTGTGGCAGAACTACGGCACGGAGCAGAACGCCGTGGCCACCAAGAACCTCATCGCCGCCTTCGAGAAGGCCAACCCGAACATCACGATCAAAGACGTGGCGCAGCCCGGGACCAACTACTTTCAGTTGCTCCAGGCCTCGCAGATATCGGGTAACGGTCCGGACTTGGCGGTGATGTGGACCGGCGTGTTTGACCTCCAGTACCAGAACCTGCTGGTGAATTTGAAGGGTAACGTTCCGTCCGCGGATCTCGCCCGGATGCAGAACCTGCAGTGGACGGCGCCAAACTTCAACGCCAAGAACGGTCCGCTGGTGATGCCGCTCGAGACCCAGTTCTATATCGGGTTCTACAACAAGGCCCTGTTCAAGAAGGCTGGTATCACGAGCGTGCCGACGGACTGGAGCCAGCTCTACGCTGACGCCGCGAAGTTGAAGGCCAAGGGGATTCTGCCCCTGGTCTACGGCAACGGCGGCCAGGCGATCAGCACGGAGTTCTACCCCTGGTACGACATGAGCTATCTCATGATCGGGGCGCACTCACTGGCGAGTTGGAAGGACCTGTACGACGGGGCCATCCCGTGGACGGCCAAGGCCAACGTGGCGCAGTTGAAGAAGTGGGCCGAGCTGGAGAAGCGCGGTTACACCAACAACGACGTGCTGACCCGGACAAATAACCTGCAGACCTTCGAGTCCGGCAAGGCGGCGATGCTCGTCGACGGTACCTGGGACACCGCGCAGTACACGTCCAAGATGGGCTCGAACGTGGCCGCCTTCGTGCCACCGTTCTCGAACACCCCGATTAAGGGCGTCGTCGACTACCCGGGTGACGGCTTCTCGGTCCTCAAGAGCTCGAAGAATAAGGCCGCGGCCTTTAAGTTCATCGACTTCTTGACGACGACGGAGGCTGGCAACATCATCAACAAGGCCGGCTTGATTCCGGACATCAAGGGCATGACGACCTCGAATCCGGTGAACCAGGAGATGCTCAACTTCGTGACGAAGGACCACATGACGCCCTACCCCATGATGGACAACTACGTCCAGGTCAACGTGGGCAACGCGGCGGACAAGGTCCTCCCAGCGGTGTTGGCCAATCAGCAGTCGGCGCTGTCGGCTCTCCAAAACATGGAGCAGGCCTGGAAGCAACTGCCCCCCGCCCAGCGCAGCTCGAAGAGCTTCGCGGGCGGATGATCGAGCGGCCGACCCCGTGCCCCGCGTTGCGGGGCACGGGGTCGGCCCTCGCCGACGGAGAGAGAGATGATCGAAACCACAGTGGGCGCACGGCCCCCCCGCCTGACGCTTCGACGGCGCCGCCAAGTGGCTGGCGCCCTCTTCGCGCTGCCCGCGGTGGCCCTGGTCGCAGGACTCATCGCCGTACCCATCGGTCAGGCGATCTACTACTCCTTCACCCAGTGGAACGGACTGACCTCAACCTGGATCGGGCCGTCCACCTGGACCCAGGCCTTCCATAACCCGAACCTCTGGACGGCGCTCGAGAACAACGCGTGGCTCCTCCTCGCGGTCCCCTTCGCGCTCGGTCTCCCCCTCTTGATCGCGATGTTGCTCCACCAACGCGTCGTTGGCTGGAGAATCTTCCGGTCGATCTACTTCTTGCCCACGGCCATCTCGTGGGTCGTGCTGGGCCTCGTGGCCGAGCGGTTCTTCGCCTATCAGGGGACGCTGAATTCGCTTTTGCACTTCATCGGGCTCGCACACGTGAACACCAACATGCTGGGCTACGAGTCGACCGCACTCAGCGCCCTGGGCATAACGTTCGTCTTCACGATGATCGGTACGAACACGATGCTCTTCTTGACCGGGTTGGCGACGCTCGACACCAGCCTGGAGGAGGCGGCCCGCATCGACGGCGCCGGGCGGTGGAGGATTTTTCGTCACATCACCCTGCCGCACCTCAGTCGCTTTATCCAGCTCGCGTTCGTGATGACGGTGATCGCGCTCTTCTCCGCGCTCTTCAGCCTCATATTCGTCATGACCGGTGGCGGGCCCGGTTACGCCACCACCACCATGGAGTTCCTCATCTACCAGACGGGCTTCGCCCAGGGCGACTTCGGGACGGCCGCCCTCTACGGCCTCATCCTCTTCGTCCTCACCGCCATCGTGGGGATCGTCCAGCTGCGCTTGATTGGATCGGACGAGTGAGCCTCGACACACCTCCCGTGGCCGCGGACACGCCGGTGGACCGTCGCACCCGCGCGCGTCGCGTGGGCCGTGGCGCACTCTTCCTCGTCATGGTCGGTGTGGCCGTCGTGATGCTGTACCCGTTCTGGGTCATGATTGTCGACAGCCTGAAGTCCGAGAACCAGTTCTTGAGCGGCCACGGTTTCTCTTGGGCGAGCTGGCGCACCCTCACCTCAACGATCCCCATCGCTCAGGAGGTTGTCAGCTCCACGATTATCTGCGCCGTGTCGATCCTCCTGATCCTGCTCGTAGGGTTGCCGGCGGGCTTCGCCTTCGCCAAGCTCAAGTTCCGTGCCTCGGGCGTCATCTTCCTCGCCATCGTGAGCGCCATGATGGTGCCGCTCCAGGCGATCTTGATGCCCGAGTTCGTGAACATCACGCGCCTTGGCCTCACGGGCGGCTACACCGGCGCAGTGCTGGTGTACGCGGCGCTGGGTACCCCGTTCTCCGTCTTCTTGTTCGCGACGTACTTCCGCGGGGTGCCCGATGAGTTGATCGAGGCGGGCATCGTAGACGGGCTGGGCTACGTCGGCGCACTGTGGCGTCTCGTGGTGCCGGTTGCCATCCCGGCCATCGCGACGGTGACGGTGCTGCAGTTCATCCAGATCTGGGACGACCTGCTCGTGGGACTCCTCTTCATCCAGAACACGTCCGAGCGTCCGATAACGGTGGGGCTCGCCGTCTTAGCCGCGGGACGGACCACGTCGATCCCCGCGCTCATGGCCGGGTCCCTGGTCAGCGCGCTGCCCGCGATGATCGTGTACCTGATATTCCAGCGCTACCTGGTCAAGGGCCTCACGATGGGGATCGACCGGTGAGCCCCACGCAGCGAGGGAGTGAGTAATGGCGGAGATCACCTTCAGCGGGGTGACCAAAGTATTCGCGGGCAATGTCACGGCGGTCGACAACCTCGACCTGCACGTCGCCGATGGGGAGTTCATGGTCCTCGTCGGTCCGTCGGGCTGTGGCAAGACGACGGCACTGCGCATGCTGGCCGGTCTCGAGGAGATCAGCTCGGGCACCCTGTCGATTGGGGGGCGCGTCGTCAACCACGTGCTGCCCAAGGATCGTGACGTGGCGATGGTCTTCCAGAACTACGCTCTCTACCCGCACATGACGGTCGCCCAGAACATGGGTTTCGCCCTCAAGATCCGCGGCGAGTCCAAGACCGAGGTGGAGCGCAAGGTCAAGGAGGCCGCGGCGATTCTGCGCCTGGGCGACTACCTAGACCGGCGTCCTCGCGCGCTCTCGGGCGGCCAGCGTCAGCGTGTGGCCATGGGTCGGGCGATCGTGCGAAGCCCCCAGGCGTTCTTGATGGATGAACCTCTGTCGAACCTGGACGCCCAGCTGCGCGTGGAGATGCGCGTGGAGATCGCGCGGATTCAGCGCTTGCTCGGGGTGGCGACGGTGTACGTGACTCACGACCAGATCGAGGCCATGACGATGGGCGATCGGGTGGCCGTGATGCGCGGGGGTCAGCTCCAGCAGGTTGCGCCCCCGCAAGTCCTCTACGACCGCCCGGCTAACGAGTTCGTCGCGGGTTTCATGGGGTCGCCGCCGATGAACCTGGTGCGCGCGCGCACGTCGCCGTCGCAGGGGCGCGTCGGGCTCGCCGTCGGGGATCAGCGACTCGAGGTGCCGGGCGCCTACGGCGCCAGCCACGATCTCCCTCGCGAGGAGGGCGCCGAGGTGGTGCTCGGGGTCAGGCCCGAGGACATCGTCGTGGTGGGCAGCGACGCCGGTGGTCCGACCCTGAAGACCCGCGTCGAGCGTCGCGAGGCGCTGGGGGCCGAGATTCTGGTGCACCTGTCCGTGGCCGACGCGGGCGCGGCCAGCAGCGTCGCCTACGACGAGGACGTCGCGGTGGCTCGCCCGACGATGTTGGTCGCCCGGATGGCGCCCCAGGCCCGAGTCGACGTCGGCGACGTCTTGATGGTGCGCCTGAGCGACGAGCGACTCCACTTCTTTGACGGCTCGCGCGGAGTCACCCTGCGCCGGGGGGGCGCGTGAGGGGGAACCTCCCAGCCGAGCTCGACTTCCGTGTCCTCGCGAGCGGCCTCGACCACGTCGAGGGCGTCTGCTGGGACGCGCGACGACGGTGCGTCTGGGCCGGCGGGGAGGCCGGTCAGGTCTACCGGATCGAGCTGGACGGGTCGGTGCGCGTGGTGGCCCAGATCGACGGCGGGGCGCTTCTCGGGCTCGCCCTCGACGGCGACGGCGACCTCTACGTGTGCGACCCCGCTCAGCACCAGGTCTGGCGGGTCGACGCCGCCGGGCGAGCCCACCCCTTCGGCGATCCGGTGGACTACCCCAACTACCCGGCCTTCGGGCCCGACGGGCGGCTCTACGTCTCGGACTCCGGCTCGTTCTTCGAGCCGACGGGTCGCATCGTGGCGATCGAGCCCGACGGCACGACCCACGACGTCTCACCGCGTCCAGTCGCCTTCGCCAACGGGCTCGCCTTCACCGGGCGAACGCTATGGGTGGTCGAGTCCTCGGCCCCTGGCGTGAGCGCGATGGACATCACCGGTGGCCCCCTCGAACCGGTGGTGAGGATGTCGCGCTGTGTGCCCGACGGACTGGCCGTCGACGGTGACGGCGGTCTGCTGATCTCGTGCTACCAGCCCAATCAGATCTGGCGCTACAGCGCGCGAGGGGGGTTGGAACTGCTCATCGACGAGTGGTCCGGTGAGCAGATCCTCTCGCCGACCAACATCGCGTTCTACGGTGACGACCTCGACCGACTCGCCCTGGCGTCACTGTGCGGACACGACGTCACCACCGTCAAACTGGGGTACCGCGGGGCGCCGGTTCAGTATTTGAGTGAGGAGACGGAGTGAACGTCACGTCGAGCAACCCGGCGACCGGCGAGCGACGCGAACTGGACTTCGAGGAGACCTCGACCGAGGCCGTCCTCGCGTTGGCTACCCGAGCGAGTCTGGCCTCGCGCGAGTACGCGGGCCACCGGCTCGACTGGCGCGAGGAGTTGCTCCGGGCGATGGCCGAGGAGCTCGAAGGCGACGCCGACGCGCTGGTGGCCTCGGCCCAGTTCGAAACGGCTCTACCGGAGGCGCGACTGCGCGGCGAGCTGGCGCGCACCGCGTTCCAGTTCCGGTTCTTCGCCGAGGTGGTCGGTGACGGCGCCTTCCTCGCCGTCTCGATCGACGAGGCGCGCGACTCGCCCATGGGCCCGTTGCCGGATTTGCGCCGGATGAGGGTGCCCCTAGGGCCGGTGGCGGTCTTTGGCAGCTCGAACTTCCCTTTCGCCTTCTCCGTGCCCGGGGGGGACACCGCCTCGGCGCTGGCGGCGGGCTGCGCCGTTGTGATCAAGGCCCACCCGGCCCACCCGGCGACGAGCGCGGCCTGTTTCGCGGCGTTATCACGCGCCGCGGCGCGTCTCGGTGCCCCCGAGGGGCTCCTCGGCCTGGTCTTCGGGCTCGACGCCGGTTCCGAGCTCGTGCGAGCGCCTGAGGTGGCCGCGGTCGGCTTTACCGGCTCGCTCGCGGCGGGCCGGGCCCTGTGGGCCCTCGCCAACGCCCGCGAGGTCCCCGTCCCCTTCTACGGCGAACTCGGCTCGGCTAACCCTCTGGTGGTGACGTCCGCCGCGGCTCGCGAACGTGGTGGTGTGATAGGCGAGGGGATAGCGGCTTCGGTCACCCTCGGAGCCGGGCAGTTCTGCACCAAGCCCGGATTGATTTTCGTGCCCACCGGCGAGGGGGGAGACGCGCTCGTGGCGTCGCTGGGCGCGCGACTGGAGGGGGAGGGACCCTTCACGATGCTGAGCGAGAACATCGCGGAGAACTTCCGGCGAGGGTCTCGTTCACTCGAGACGGTCGGGGGGGCCGCGGTGCTCGTCGCCGGCGCGTTAGGGGAGGGGGCCCACGTCGCGGCGCGTCTGCTCGAGGTCGACGCCGCTCGCTTCGTGGCCGAGGACTCGTTGCACGCCGAGTGCTTCGGGCCGCTCGCCGTCGTGGTGCGCTTCGACGGAGCCGACGAGTTGCGCGCCGCGCTAGAAGCGGCTGAGCCTTCACTGACCTTCAGCGTGCACGTGGCCGAGGTGGATCCCGATGGAGCCGCGCTCGTCGAACTCGGTTCTCGTCGCGCCGGGCGCGTCGTGGTCAACGGATACCCGACTGGGGTGGGGGTCAGCTGGTCGATGCACCACGGCGGACCGTGGCCGGCGACGACGGCCGCGGGGGCCACGTCGGTCGGCGCCGCGGCGATCGAGCGCTGGCTCCGACCGGTCACGTACCAGTCGGTCCCCGAGGATCTTTTGCCCCCGGCGCTACGCGACGACAACCCCCTGGGAATCGTACGCCGGGTCAACGGACGGCTCGTTACGACCCGCTAGGTCCGGGTCACGACGCGCGCGCTCGACGCCGGCGACGGCCCGACGCGGTTGATCGCGCGCACGCTGACCCGATAGGCGCGGTGGCGGCGCAGACCCACCACGGTGACGCCCGCGCGTCCGTGGGGGATCGACACCCACCGCCCGCCGTTCAGGGCGTACTGGTAGGCGACGATGGGCGCCCCACCGTCGTAGCGCGGGGCGCGCAGCGCCATCGTTATCCCGCCGGGCACGCCCACCAGACGCGCGAAGCTCGGCGCCCCCGGCGCGACGAGGGTGGCGCTGAAGGCGAGCGTCGTCGTGTAGAGGGTCTGGCCGGCGTAGGTGAGGGTCACCGTGACGAGCTGGGGCAGGGACGAGGCGACGGTGACGACGGCCTTGCCGGTGGCGTCGGTGGTGACCGCGATCGAGGCCTGGCCCGGACCGGTCGAGCTGTTCGAGAGGCCGTTGAGGGTGAGGGTCCCCGCGGGGGCGCTCGCCGTGACGGTGAGCGACGCGTCCGCGAGGACCGTGGACGCGCCGACGAGGTGGGCCGTGAGCGAAGGCGGCGCCTGATGGATCGAGGGCGAGAGGCTCGAGACGCTGAAGGTGCTCGAGGTGCTCGACAGCGCGTTCGGGCACAGGCCGGCGAAGAAGCCGGCCCCGTTCGGGCTGCCCAGCCCCGAGGCCATGTCGTAGCCCGGCCCGGCCGCGTACTGGCCGAGGCCGAAGAGGTCGTTGGTGCCCGTGGTGACGTCGTTGAAGCCCGTCGAGGCCATCGCGTACAAGAGCGGGTTGATCAGCCCGAGCCGGCCTCCGGGGGCCTGGCAGCCCTGGGCGCCGACCGCGACGAGCGCCGCCACGAGGGGCGCTCCGACCGAGGTTCCCCCGATCGAGCCCCAGCCGCTCGGACAGCTGCCCGTACAGCCCCCGGCGCCGGTGAAGTACTCGATGAAGCCCGTCGACGGGTCGGCCATCACCGACAGGTCGGGCACCATGCGTCGTCCGCCCGTCGCGGCCGTCGTGGTGATGCCGGGAGCCTGCTGCCAGCTGGGCTGGGTCCACAGTGAGGAGAGGCCCCCACCGCCCGCGCCGCAGCTCGAGTGGCGGCACTGGTCGTTCCAGACCGTCTGGTCGAGCGGAGTGACGCTCGAGACGGTCAGCCCGCCCACGCCGGTCACGTAGGGCTGGGACGCGGGGTCGTCCACGGCGAGCCCGCCGGCGGGGCTCGTCGCGTCCTCGCAGTCGGCCGACCCCTCGTCGCCGGCCGCCGCCACGACGGTCTGGCCCTGGGCCGCCATCTCCTGGAAGAGTGGTTGCTCGGCCTGGGCGCCGCCTTGGGTCTGGGCCTCGCAGATCCCCCACGAGGTCGTGACGACCGTCGCGACGTCGGCGCTGGCGATCTGGGCGTAGATGTCGGTCGGCCCGCTGCCGCTCTGGGTTCCCTGGTACACCACGACGTTCGCCCCGGGCGCGAGCACCTGGGCCTCTTCGACGTCCAGGGTGGCCTCGTTGGTCGAGCCCCCGGCGTTGTCCTGGGCGCTCGGTCCGCCGTCGACGTTCACCGCGGTCACTCGCGGGGTCACCCCGTAGCACGAGAGGTAGGTCGAGACGTCGCTGCTCGCGTAGTCGGCGAGCTCGTACACCCCGATCGTCGAGCCCGTGCCGAGGTCGCCGGCCGCCCACTGGGCGTTGAGCCCGTAGAGGGCGGCCTGCTCCTGAACGGTGTAGCCGCCCAGGGAGTTGGGCGTGGGCGTCGAGGGACCCGCCGAGGGGCAGGTCGACGGCGCCACCTGACGTGAGGACGTCCGGCGCACGAGGTTCGTGGTGAGCGGGTGGACGGTGTCCAGACCGGCGACCGCGACGACGTCGCGCGCGACCCGTGCGGGCAGGGTGCCCGTGCGCACGAAGTGGGCCGTCAGGGTGCCGTCAGTGAGGCGCAGGGTCTCGATCGGCGCGTCGAACGCCCGGGCGATGGCCGCGCTCGGGCCCGCGACGCGCACGACGACCCGTCCGGCCGACGGGCGCCCGACGGATAGACCGAAGGAAGCGAAGTAGCCGCGCACCGTCGCGACCTCGGCGGCGGTGGCGCCGAAGCGCTCGGCGAAGGTGCGCGGGGTGAGGTAGCGGTGGTACTCGGGCGAGGCGGGGTTGGACTGGGCCGCGATGAGGGCCGACAGTCCCGACGGGTCCCGACCGCGCAGCGCCACGTCGAAGCTCGTCGTGAGGGGACGGTTCACGACCGGGTCGGTGGTGGCGCTCGCCACCGTTCCGGGCCGCGAGAGCCGGGGCGCGACGGCGCCCGCGGGCGCGAGTGGAGCGAGGCCGACGCCGGCCAACGCCCCCACGAGGGCGAGGGCCGCGCCGCCCCGGTGTCGGCGAGGGGGGGTCACCCCGCTCAGCCTACGGAGTGCCCACCCGAGGGGGTACCGAGCCTGGTCGATTGTTGTCGAATTGTTAGTCGGCGTTTGCCCCGAGGCGTCGGTAGTGCTCCGAGAGGTCGGCGCACGCGGCGCACACCGACTCGGGGATGACTCCCAGTCTCATGAGGCCCCGGAACATCGCGCAGCCCACGCAGTAGCCCGCGAAGGCCTCGAGCGAGGCCGCCGCGAGCAGGGGCAGGAGGAGCCAGCGGGCGACCGGCCAGCCCGCGAGCAGCCAGGTGAGCGTCGCCGCCGAGGTGACGCCGAGCCCGACGCCCTGGGCGAAGCGCTTGGGCGGGCCGGGGCTGAAGCGCGTGAGGCGCGGGAGCCGGGGGGCGACGACCCGGGTCGCGAACTGACCGAGGGGCGAGAGGGTCGGCCCGGTGAGGACCCGGGCGGCGAAGCCGTAGAGCAGCAGAGCGAGGATCCAGGCCCACCCGGTCACCAGGGCGAGGGCCGACAAGAT
This sequence comes from Actinomycetes bacterium, assembly GCA_021802025.1. Classification (GTDB taxonomy): domain Bacteria; phylum Actinomycetota; class Acidimicrobiia; order Acidimicrobiales; family RAAP-2; genus RAAP-2. The sequence goes on along the minus strand of JAKABC010000007.1, from coordinate 5,370 downwards.
CACGACCCCGAGCGCCACGGTGCGCGCGGCGGCCTCGTTGACCGGGTCCGGGAAGTCGAAGAGGCGCTTCACCCGACTAAGGCTATCGGAATTGTGGTGTATTCAGCCCAGCGCCAGCTTCACGGTTGTGACGACGCCGATGGCGACCACGACGACGCGCACCGACACCGGTGACAGGCGGGCGACGGCCTGGGCGCCCAGCCAGCCCCCGACGAGGGTGCCGATCCACAGCGCCACCACCGCCGGGCCGTCGAGGTGGCCGTGGATGGCAAAGACGACGGCGGCGACCGCCGTCACCACGACCGCGATCGCGTTGCGCAGCCCCTGGAGTCGCTTGATCTCGACGGGCAGGGCGAGGCCGAGCAGGGCGAGGAGCATGATGCCGATCCCGGCGCCGAAGTAGCCGCCGTAGACCGAGATCGCGAAGGTCCCGACGTAGAGGCCGGCCCGGCGGGCCGGGTGGTCGTGCGAGACGTGGGCCAGTCGGCGCGTGATGAGGGGCGACACGGCGAACAGCGCCGTCGCCACCCCGATGAGCCAGGGCACGAGCGCGCGGAACGTGTCGGGCGACCCGGCGAGCAGGAGCAGACTGCCCGCGAGCGATCCGGCCACGACCGGCGCCACCAGTCGGGGCAGCAGGTCGCGGTGGTCGCGAAGCTGGTGGCCGAAGACCCCGAGGGCCCCGACCGAGCCCGGGACGACGCCCACGGTCGTGGTGATGTTCGCCGTCAGGGCCGGCACGCCCAGGGCCAGCAGGGTCGGGAACGTGATGAAGGTCCCCCCGCCGGCCACCCCGTTGGACACCCCCGCGGCGACCCCCGCGACGACGACGATGACGAATCGCCACCCGGACCCGAGGACGGCGAGCACCTCACTACTCTACGGAGGTGCCCCTCCGCGCCCCGGGTCCGTATCCCCACGCCGGTGCCGCCCCCGCCCTACGGTGGGCGTCGTGGTGCTCATGAGCGGCGAGCTCATCGTCCCCGAGGACGCCCCGGTCGACCTCATCCGCGCCGCGGGCGGCGTCGTGACCCGGGTCGGCCCCGGCGGGCGCCGAGAGGTCGCCGTTATCTACCGCGAGGCTCGTGGCGACTGGACCTTCCCCAAGGGCAAGCTCGACGAGGGCGAGACCTTCGAGGACGCGGCGCTGCGCGAGGTCTTAGAAGAGACGGGCCTGCGCTGTCGGATCACTCGCTTCGCCGGCACCACCAACTACACCCACCGCAAGGGTCGGCCCAAGATCGTCGCGTACTACCTCATGGAGGTGACCGACGGCGCGTTCGCCCCCAACGACGAGGTCGACGAGCTGGAGTGGGTGCCCCTGGGCGAACTCCACGAGCGGCTCACCTGGGATCGCGACCGCGAGCTCCTCGACGCCGTGGCGGCGATCGTCGACGCCCCCTGAGCGTCGGGGCCGGGGTCGCTGGCCCGCCCGGGGACGTCGGGTCCGCGCCCTCGTCGAAGCCCCGCGCTCGCCCGGTCGCCGGGGCGGCGGCTCCGCGCCGAGGAGGTGAGCCTCTCAGCGTGACGAGCGGCGCCCCCGGGGGCCCGCGAGCCCGCCAACTAGGATGGGTGGCGCTGGAGAGGTGGGTGAGTCTGGTTTAAACCACATTCCTGCTAAGAATGCGGCCTGCGAAAGTGGGCCCGAGGGTTCAAATCCCTCCCTCTCCGCCAGGACACCGAGCGCCGTGCGCTCGGTGTCGCGCTTAAGGAGACAGCGTGCGGTACTGGATCGAGACCCTCGGCTGTCCGAAGAACCACGTCGACTCCGAGAAGCTGGCGGGCTACCTGGTGGCCGAGGGCTACGCCCCGGCGGCCTCGGCCGAGGAGGCCGAACTCGTGGTGGCCAACACCTGCGCCTTCATCGAGGCGGCCCGGGAGGAGTCGATCGAGACGGTGCTCGACCTCGCCGAGCGACGCCGTGACGGGGCCCGCCTCGTCGTCACCGGCTGCATGGCCGAGCGCTACGGCGACGAGCTGGCCGCCGCCCTGCCCGAGGTCGACCTCGTCGCGGGCTTCGGCCACTCGCTCACCACGACGCCGGTCGCCCTGCGCGCGCTCTCGACGCCCGACTTCGACCTGCTCAACCTGCCCCGGCCCCCCGTGCGCGCGCCCTGGGCCTACCTCAAGGTCGCCGAGGGGTGCGATCGGCGCTGCGGCTTCTGCGCCATCCCGAGCTTCCGGGGCGACCAGCGCAGTCGTTCGGCCGACGAGGTGCTGGCCGAGGCCCGTGACCTCGTCGCCGGCGGGGTGCGCGAGCTGGTGCTCGTCGCCCAGGATCTCGCGAGCTGGGGTCACGATCGGCGCCGGGCCGGGCGGGGCGAGGCCCTCGAGGTCCTCGACGAGGGCGGGACCCAGCCGCTGGTCGAGCTGACCCGGCGACTCACCGACGAGGTGGAACGACTCCGACTGCTCTACCTCTACCCGAGCGGCCTGACCGAGGCGCTGATCGAGGCGGTGCTGGCCACGGGCGTGCCCTACTTCGACCTCTCGCTCCAGCACGCCTCGCGGCCCCTGCTGCGCCGGATGCGCCGCTGGGGCGAGGGCGAGCGGTTCTTAGAGCGCATCGCAGCGATCCGGCGCGCCGAGCCCGACGCGGCCTTCCGCTCGTCGTTCATCGTCGGCTACCCCGGCGAGACCGAGGACGACCACGCGGCCCTGCTCGACTTCCTCGAGGCCGCCCAGCTCGACTGGGCCGGCTTCTTCACCTTCTCCGACGAACCGGGCACGCCGGCCCACACCCAGGACGGGCGCGTGGCGAAAGAGCTGGCGCTCGAACGGTTGCGCGAAGCCAGCGAGCTTCAAGACACCATCACCGCGCGCAAGCGCGACGCGCTCGTGGGCACCCGCCAGAGCGTGCTCATCGACGCGCCGGGCGTGGGGCGCACGGTGCGCGAGTGCCCCGAGATCGACGGCGTCGTCCACGTTCCGGGCGCCCGTAGCGTGGGGGACGTGGTGGCGTGCACGATCGTCGCGAGTCGCGGTACGGACCTCGAGGCGGTGCCGGCGTGAACACCCAGGAGAAGCGCTTCGGGCCGACCGCGCTGCTCACCCCGGCCAACCTCATGACGGGCTTCCGCCTGGTCATCGCGCCGGTCTTCATCTGGCTGCTCCTCGAGCACCGCGTCTCGTGGTGGACGGTGGCGGTGGGACTCGCCGTGGCGGCGTCGGACTACTTCGACGGGATCGTCGCGCGCCGGCACGGGACCACGACCTCGGGGGCCTTCCTCGACCCCCTGGCCGACAAGGTCGTGGTGATCGGGGGGCTCTGGGCGTGCGTGCTGTCGCGGCCCCAGCCCGTCTCCTTCTTCATCGCGCCGGCGATCCTCATCACGTTGCGCGAGCTGTGGATGAGCCTGTATCGCTCCTACGCCGCGCGCCGCGGCCTCTCGGTCCCGGCGAGCCGGCTGGCCAAGTGGAAGACGTTCGCCCAGGACTGGGCGATCGGCTTTGCGGTGCTGCCCTTCACCGCCGACCGACCGGCCTTCGCCGACGTCACGATCTGGATCGCGGTCGCCCTCACGCTCTACACGGGATGGCAGTACTACGCCGACGGCAAGAAGGTGCTCGCCCGTGCGCGTTGAGGTGGTCGCGGTCGGCACCGAGCTGCTGCTCGGGCAGATCGCCGACACGAACGCCCAGTGGCTCGGCGAGCACCTGGCGGCCAACGGCCTGGCGAGCCACTTCCACCAGCACGTGGGCGACAACCACGACCGCATCGTCCTCGCGCTGCGCACGGCCCTCGCGCGCGCCGACGCCGTCATCGTCTGCGGCGGGCTCGGGCCGACCCAGGACGACATCACCCGCGAGGCGATGGCCACCGTGATGAACGTGCCCCTCGAGCGCGACGAGAGTCTCGTCGGGGTGATGCGCGAGTTCTTCACCCGACGGGGGCGCCCGATGCCCGAGAACAACCTCCGCCAGGCCGACGTCCCGCGCGGGGCGACGGTGATCCCCCAGACCCGGGGCACCGCGCCGGGGCTCATCTGCCCGGTCGGTCGAAAGGTCGCCTACCTGCTGCCCGGCGTGCCCGACGAGATGACCGACATGTTCGAGCGCGCGGTCCGGCCCGACCTGCTCGAGCGCCAGCGCGCGACCGGCGAGAGTTCGGTGATCGCGAGCCGCGTGTTGCGCACGTGGGGCTCGAGCGAGTCGGCCCTGGCCGAGGCCCTGGCCGAGCGCTTCGAGGCCCTCGAGGCCGACGGCCGGGTCACCATCGCCTTCTTGGCCTCGGGGATCGAGGGGATCAAGGTCCGCCTCACCGCCCGCGGCGCCGACGACGCCGCGGCGGCGGCCCTCCTCGACGCCGAGGAGGGCCGGGTGCGCGCGGTGATCGGGGAACGGCTCGGGGACATCGTCTTTGGCGTCGACGAGGAGTCGATGGAGGTCGCGGTGGCCACGCGCCTGCGCGCGGCCGGACTGAGCCTCGCCGTCGCCGAGTCGCTCACCGGCGGGTTGATCGCGAGCCGGTTGGTCAACGTGGCCGGGGCGTCGCACTGGTTCGTCGGTGGTGTGGTGAGCTACGCCAGCCGGGTGAAGGTGGACCTGCTCGGGGTGCCCCAGGGGCCGGTGGTCTCGGCCGAGGCCGCCGGGGCGATGGCGAGTGGGATCGTCTCGACGCTCGCCAGTGACGTGGGCCTCGCCGTGACCGGCGTCGCGGGTCCCGAGCCCCAAGACGGCGAGCCACCCGGGACGGTGTTCGTTGGGCTCAGCCTCGACGGCGCGGTCTCGACGACCCGGCTGCACCTGGCCGGGGACCGCACGCGGGTGCGCCACTACACCACTATCAGCGCCCTCGACGTGCTGCGTCGCGCCCTCGATCGCCGGTAGCGTCGACGCGTGCTCGACCCCGTGGCCCTCACCCCCGAGGTGGACGCCCGCGGCGCTGGCTTCGACCCGGCGGGCCTGGCGAGGATTGACGAGACGTTCGCCCCCTACGTCGAGGACGGCCGCCTCGCGGGGTGGCTCGTCACCGTGGCGCGCGAGGGTCGACTCGTCTACGCGGCCGGCTCGGGCTACGCCGACCGCGAGCGGGACCGGCCGATCAGTCCCGGGACGATCTGGCGCATCTACTCGATGACCAAGCCCGTCGTGGCCCTCGCCGCCCTCGCGCTGATGGAAGAGGGCCACTTCGCCCTCGACGACGAGGTGAGCCGGTGGATCCCGTCCTTCGCTGAGCCCCGGGTCTTCGTCGGGGGCACCGTCGAGGCGCCCGAGTTCGCCCCGGCGACTGGTCCGATCACCGTGCGCCACCTGTTCAGCCACACGGCCGGACTCACCTACGGCTTCCAGCGCCGCCACCCCGTCGACGCGCTGTATCGCGCCGCGGGCTACGACTTCTTGATGAAGCGCGGGGTCGACCTCGCGGGC
>JAKABC010000142.1 GCA_021802025.1 Actinomycetes bacterium | reverse complement strand
CGCCGTCGACGAGGTAGCGCCCGGCCGGGCTGGAGGCGCGGATCGAGCCGGCCGGCGAGATGTGGTCGGTCGTGACCGAGTCGCCCAGGCGCGCCAGCACCCGCGCGCCGCGCACGTCGCTGACGGGGGCGGGCTCGGGGGTGAGCCCCTCGAAGTACGGGGGCTGCTTGACGTAGGTCGACGCCGGGTCCCAGTCGTAGGTGAGCGCGTCGGTGGTGGGGATGTCCCGCCACCGCTCGTCGCCGCTATAGGCGCTGGCGTAGCGCCGGGCGAACATCTCGGGGGTGAGCGAGGCGCGCACGGCCTCGGCGACCTCGAGGTCGCTCGGCCACAGCTCGGCCAGCGTGACGGGCCGGCCGTCGCGGTCGTGGCCGAGCGGCTCGCTTGCTAGGTCGAGGTCGACCGTGCCGGCCAGCGCGTAGGCGACCACGAGCGGCGGGCTCGCGAGGAAGTTCTGCTTCACGTCGGGGTGGATGCGACCCTCGAAGTTCCGGTTGCCCGAGAGCACCGAGACGACCGCGAGGTCGTGGGCGTTGACGGTCTCGGAGACCCCCTCGAGGAGGGGTCCGGTGTTGCCGATGCACGTGGTGCAGCCGTAGCCCGCGAGGTAGAAGCCCAGCTGGTCGAGCGGCTCGACGAGGCCGGCCCGCTCGAGGTAGTCCATCACCACCCGACTGCCCGGGGCGAGGGAGGTCTTCACCCACGGCGCGACGCTCATCCCGCGCTCGACCGCGCGCCGGGCCAGCAGGCCGGCCGCCACGAGGACCGAGGGGTTCGAGGTGTTCGTGCACGAGGTGATGGCCGCCACCACGACGGCGCCGTCACTGAGCGTCTCGGCGGCGCCCTCGCCGTGGGCGACGACGGGCTCGCGCCCGAGGGCGGCCCGGAAGGCCCCGCGCACCTCGGGCAGGCTCACCCGGTCCTGGGGGCGCTTGGGTCCGGCCAGGCTCGGCTCGACCGAGGCGAGGTCGAGCTCGACGAGCTCGGAGTAGACCGGCGCGGGGCTCGCGGGGTCGTGCCAGACGCCCTGGGCCCGGGCGTACGCCTCGACTACGCGCACGTGCTCGCCCGAGCGGCCGGTGAAGCTGAGGTAGTCCAGGGTCACCTGGTCGATGGGGAAGAGGGTGCAGGTCGCCCCGTACTCGGGCGACATGTTGGCGATCGTCGCGCGGGTCTCGAGCGAGAGGGCCGCGACGCCGGGGCCGAAGGCCTCGACGAACTTGCCAACCACGCCCTGGCGGCGCAGCAGCTCGGTGATGGTGAGCACCACGTCGGTCGCCGTGACCCCCTCGCGGGGCGCGCCCACGAGGCGCAGGCCCACGACCGGGGGGATCAGCATCGAGGCCGGCTGTCCGAGCATCGCGGCCTCGGCCTCGATGCCGCCGACGCCCCAGCCGAGCACCCCGAGACCGTTCACCATCGTGGTGTGGCTGTCGGTGCCCACCAGGGTGTCGAAGTAGGCGACCCCCTCGCGCTCGAAGACCACGCGCGCCAGGTGCTCGAGGTTGACCTGGTGGCAGATGCCGGTGTCGGGCGGCACGACCCGGAAGTGCTCGAAGGAGCCCTGGGCCCACTTCAAGAAGGCGTAGCGCTCCTGGTTGCGCTGGTACTCGATGTCGACGTTCTCGTCGAAGCTGCGCGCGCTGCCCGAGCGCTCGACGATCACGGAGTGGTCGATGACGAGTTCGACGGGCACCAGCGGGTTGATCCGCTTGGCCTCGCCGCCGAGGGCCACGATCGCGTCGCGCATCGCCGCTAGGTCGACGACGCCCGGCACGCCGGTCAGGTCCTGCATCAAGACGCGCTCGGGCGAGAAGGCGATCTCGCGGGCGTCCTCGCCGGCCGCCTCACCGTGGCGGGTCGGGGTGTCGGCCCAGTGGGCGAGGGCCGTGATGTCCTGGGCGCTGACCTTGCGGCCGTCCTCGTGGCGCAGGAGGTTCTCGAGCAGGACCCGGATCGAGAAGGGCAGTCGCGTGACGTCGACCCCGAGGTCGGCCGAGAGGAGTGAGTAGTACGTGAGCGAGCGCCCGTCGACCTCGAGGGTGCTCCTCGCGCCGAAGGAGTTGGCAGAGGAGGTCATCTCCCCATTCTGCCCCGCCCCGGACCACCCCTAACCCGGCGCGTCGAACCACGAGGAGCCCGTGCGAGACTGGGGGGGTGACCTCGACCTACGACCTGCTCGACGAGCGCCTGCACGAGGCGTTCGGGCGCGTCGAAGCGGGCGCCGACCCGGTGCTGCGGGCCTCGGAGCGCGCCGACTACCAGGCCAACGGGGCCCTGGCCCTCGCCAAGGCGCTCGGACGGGCGCCGCGCGAGGTGGCCGAGGCGGTCGTCGCCGGGCTCGACGTGGCCGACCTGGCCACCCCGGAAGTCGCCGGGCCGGGGTTCATCAACCTCACCCTCACCCCGGCGTACCTCTCGCGCGCCCTCGGCGCACTGCTCAGCGACCCCCGGATGGGCGTCGCGCCGGCGGCGTCGGCTCGCCGGGTCGTCATCGACTTCTCCTCGGCCAACGTCGCCAAGGAGATGCACGTGGGCCACCTGCGCTCCACGGTGATCGGCGACGCGCTGGCGCGGATGTACCGCTTCGCCGGCCACGTGGTGATCGCCCGCAACCACGTGGGTGACTGGGGGACGCCCTTCGGGATGCTCATCGAGCACCTGGTCGACGTGGGCGAGGCCCAAGCCGCCGCGACGCTCGGCATCGGCGACCTCAACGCCTTCTACCGCGACGCGCGGGTCAAGTTCGACGCCGACGACGCGTTCAAAGAGCGCAGCCGGCTCCGGGTGGTGGCCCTCCAGGGGGGCGACCCTGAGACGCTGCGGCTCTGGCGGGTCCTCGTCGAGCAGTCGGTGCGCTACTTCGGCGAGGTCTACGCCAAGCTCGACGTCACCTTGTCGCCCGACGACGTCGTCGGCGAGTCCTTCTACAACCCGATGCTCGAGGGCGTGGTCGCCGACCTCGAGGCGGCCGGCCTGCTCGTCGAGAGCGGCGGGGCGCGCTGCGTGTTCCCCCGGGGGTTCGCCAACCGCGACGGCGAGCCGCTGCCCCTCATCGTCCAAAAGCGCGACGAGGGCTTCGGCTACGCCGCGACCGACCTCGCCGCGATGCGCGCCCGGTTCGGGAACCTCCACGCCGATGAGCTCCTCTACGTCGTGGGCACCCCCCAGGCCCAGCACTTCGCCATGGTCTTCGAGGTCGCCCGCGAGGCCGGCTGGCTCCCCGAGGGCGTGCGCTGCGAGCACGTGAACTTCGGTCACGTGCTCGGCCCTGATCGCAAGATGTTCAAGACCCGCGCCGGTGAGACGGTGCGCCTCGTCGGGCTCCTCGACGAGGCCACCGCGCGGGCCGAGGCCTCACTCGCCGAGCGACACCCGGACCTCGTGGAGTCCGAGCGCCACCACCTGGCCCAACAGATCGCGCGCGCGGCGATCAAGTACGCCGACCTGTCGACCGACCGCACCCACGACTACGTCTTCGACCTCGAGCGCATGGTCGCCTTCGAGGGCGACACCGGCCCCTACCTGCAGTACGCCCACGCGCGTGTGCGCTCGATCTTCCGTCGCCTGGACGCGAACGTCGACTGGGGTGAGGTCGCCTTCGCGCTGGCCTCCCCCGAGGAGCGCCACCTCGCCACGGGCCTGCTGGCCCTGCCCGAGGCCTTTAACGCGGCGCTCGCGAGCCTGCAGCCCCACCGACTCTGCACGTACCTGTTCGACCTGGCCCAGCGCTTCACCGCCTTCTACGACGCGTGCCCGGTGCTCTCGGCCGAGGAGCCGACGCGCACCGAGCGTCTGGCGCTGTGCGAGTTGACGGCCCGCGCGCTGCGCCTCGGGCTCTCGGTGCTCGGGATCGAGGCGCCCGAGCGGATGTAGCGCGGGGGTTGTCGCTTTTAAGGAGTTTGACGGGATCCTCGTAGATTGCGTTTATCGACGGCGGCCATAGTTGGCCGGCGGGGTCGGAACGAGGAAGCGGGGCCCGTATGGATCGAGTCAAGTCCACCGCGACCTGGGTGATCACGGCCGGGGTGACGGTGATCGCCGCCTTCGGGGTCGCCCGCGGAGTCATCGACGCGCGCCCCGCCGCGACCTCGACCACCGCCTCGTCTCGGGCGATCCCGACGACGACCACGCTCGCGCCGACCCGCGTCGTGCCGACCGGGGCGCACGCGGTCACGGTCTCCTCGCCCTCGGGCACGCGTCAGGGCGACGACTCCTCCTCGGTCGGCGGCACCGGTGGGGACAACTGAGCCCGACGCGCCGCTCGGGCCGGTCGTCGCGCCCGAACCGCCCCGGACGCGGCGCTGGCCGGTCGAGCAGCGCCTGGGCCGGGTCCGCCTGCTCGCCCAGAGCCTCTTCCTCTCGGCGGGCCTCGCCGCGGCGCTGATCGTCACCCGCATCGCCTCGA
>JAKABC010000141.1 GCA_021802025.1 Actinomycetes bacterium | reverse complement strand
GAGGTGGCGGCGGTTGGCGAGCCCGGTCAGCTCGTCGGTGTTGGCCTGGCGGTGGCGCTCCTCGGTGAGCCGGCGCAGCTCGCGGGCCGAGAGGCCCACCCGCACCCCGACCGCGATCAGGGTCACTACGGCCAGGGCCACGGCCACGTTGGTCACCCGCCCGACGTTGCCCGAGATCAAGATCACCAGGGCGGCGATCGCGGCCAGCCCCGGCGCGAGGAAGCCCGGTGCGCGCGCGACGCGCAGGGGGTCCGACGGCCGCGGCGAGGTCCACATCGACAGTGACAAGAGGTAGATCGCCGCGGGCCAGGCGACCATCGTCAGGGTGCCCCCGAGTGGCCCCTGGGCCCGTGAGCTCACGAGGAGGTTGGCGGTGTCGCCCCCGACGATCGCGACCAGTCCCACCGTCGCCACGTACCACCCGGCGCTGGCCTGGGTGCCGAGCAGCACGGTGCCGCCGATCACGAGCAGCAGCAACAACAGGTCGCCCACCGGGTAGGCCAGGTTGAGCACGGACTGGAGGTGGCCACCGCTGGTCATCTGCTCGAGGTTGCGGAAGGCGAAGGTCGCGCACAGCGCGGCGGCGCCGAGTCCCGAGACGACCCCGTCGAGCCAGTTGGGCCGTCCCAACCGGCCGATCCGCGCCTGGACCAAGAGGGTGAGAGCCACGTAGGTGAGGGGGTAGAAGAGCAAGAAGAAGACGTCGGCGATCGACGGGGTGGCGGTCGCGGCGCCCGGGATCGACAGGATCGAGGCGAGCAGCTCGCCGGTCGACCACGACACCAGGGCCAACCCGAGGAAGGTCACGGCGGCGCGATTCTGGGTGTGGGTGTGGGTCCGCCACAGGCAGACCCCGGCGGCCGTGAAGCCGAACCCGGCCACCGCGTAGCGGTCGAGCCAGGGGTAGACCTGGCCGCTCGAGCGCATGAGCGCGGTGACGACGTAGGCCGCGAGCAAGATCCCCATCCCCCAGAGGATGAGCAGGGGGTTCGTCGAGGCGCGCCCCGGCCCGGCGTCGGCCGCGGCCCGTGGCCCGCGGGCCCCCACCACGAGGGGCGTTGACGCGGGGGGATTGTCGAGAGGCTGTCGCATTTTTGGTGACCTTGGCCCTCGTCCGTCGTTCGGCCGGGACGTGAGGCGGAACGCTAGGTCGTTGCTCACAACGTCATCCCAACGCGCGCCCAACCGGTCGGCGGGCGACCGTGGAGACCGAGCGCGGACGCGTTAGCCCTGGTGGAAGCGTTGGAGACGGGCTCCGAACTTACCGCCGCGCGGACTCGGGTCACCGTGTCGGCGCCACCGTGGTCCGGTCTAGGACTCGCGCTTTAGCTCGGAGGCCGCGATGCGCAGGGGCACCGTGGCGAAGGGGTCGAGCCGGTAGGCGAGCGAGACGCGGTGGTAGCCGTCGGCGATGTCGGGGCCGCCGTGCTCGTCGTACACGAAGAGCACGGGTGAGAGCTTCTTGCCCCGCGCGATCGTCACGAGGTCCCGGCGCACCCCGGGGTCGTCGAGGGCCAAGGGTTCGCGACCACACGCGCGCAGCACGTCGTTGGCCCGACGGTGGGTGATCTCGGCGGCTCGGAGCCGCTTCACGAGCTTCTCGGCCCTCTTCTCGTCAAAGCGCAAGGAGAGGTAGGCCTCGGCCGCCTCGAAGTCGTGGGGGGCCACGTCCTTCGCCCAGCGAATCGAGGTGGTGGTCGACTCCTCGTCCATGGGACTACCTGCCTCTCCGGGCCACGGGGGCCGTCCAGCGCGAGCCTAAGCCCTCGGCGAACTTCGCCGCGGCTCGCCCTCGGTGGTCCCGTCGCCGGGCGGTCTGGGGCGCGCGGTGCGCTAGGCCCCTCCGTCGTCGTGCGTGTTCTCGATCTCGGCGATGAGGGTGCCCTCGGCCGCGGCGACGGCGGTGGGGTCGCCGCCGCGACCGCGCAGCACGTAGGCGACACCGACCGCGACGATCGCGCCGGCGACGGGCCCCACCGCGTAGACCCAGTAGTCGGAGAAGTTCCCCGCGACGAGGTCGGGACCGAAGGTCCTCGCGGGGTTCATCGACGCGCCCGAGAGCGGGCCCGCCCACAGTCCGGCCAGCGCGATGTAGCCCCCCACGGCGAAGGCGCCGAGCAGCCCGACGTTCTGAGCACCCGACGCGGTGCCCAGAATCACGCTGACGAGCCCCAGGGTGAGGACGAACTCGATCCACATCGCGGACGGACCGGAGAAGCCGTGGGTCGGGTAGTTCGACCCGTAGGCCGACGAGACCTTCACCACGGCGCGCAAGAAGAGCGCGGCGCCGGTGGCGCCGACGAGCTGGACCACGACGTAGCCCGGCACCCGGCGCCAGGGGAAGTCCCCCCGCAGGGCGAAGGCGACACTGACCGCCGGGTTGAGGTGGGCGCCGCTCACCTTGCCCATGAACAAGATCACCGCCATGACCATCAGGGCCGGGGCCACCACCGCGGCGGCGAGGCTCACCGAACCCGGGACGGCGGCGTTCACCATCCCGGCGCCGGCCGCGACGAGGACGAGGAAGAACGTGCCCAAGAATTCGGAGAACAGCCGGCGCCACTCCTGGCGCGGGTCGCGGAAGTTCTCGATGCGCTCGGTGACCTCACGTTCCCAGCGGGCGAGGGCGTCCGGGAGGGGAGCGCGGGGCGGGCTCATCGCCGTGACACCGCGCGACGGGCGCTCACGAGCGTCGCCCCCGGCGGGCGCGTCGCGCGTGGTCGGTCACGAGGTCAATCTACCCACGGCCCGGCGAGGGCGCCGGACGTTCCCGCGCGACGCGCGGGTGGGGACGCGGAACGGGGAGCCATCACTTCGAGCGCCCTGCGCGCCGTTGCCCCGTGACCAACCCCGTCGCTCGGACCCAGTGGCCGGCCACGCCCTGGGGCGTCTCTCGTGCGTGCACGCGGTCCGAGAATTTGCTAGCAAGGAGGGGAGCGACCGAGGTGGTCCCTATGAAGATGCGACTATTGCTCGCCGACGTGACGGTGCTGGCGCTGGTGGTGGGGGCGCTCGTGCTCGGGGCGCCCCTCACGGCGAGCGCCACGACCGTTACCGTCCCTTCCATCACGCTCGCCCCGGATGTCGGGCTCTTGAGCGGGCAGGTCATCCGGCTCTCGGGGAGCGGGTTCACACCCGGTGCGTCGCTCGTCGCGGTCGAGTGCAACGCGCACGGCCAGGGGGTGGCGGCGTGCGACACCGCCGCCGCCGAGCCCCTCACGGTGGCCGCGAACGGGACGATCACCACCACCTTCAGCACCCGCGTCGGCACGGTCGGTGACGGGACCTGTGGCACCGGCCCCACGGACTCACTGTGTTACGTCGAGATCGGCACGACCTCGGACGCCCTCGTGGTGGGGGCGTCCATCGCCTTCGTGGGCGGTCCGGGCGTCTCGGTGAGCCCGTCGACGAACCTGTCAACGACCCAGTCGGTCACCCTCACCGGTGTGGGCTTCACCCCGGGTGACACCGTCTACGCGGTCGAGTGCCTCGCGACGGCGACGACGAGGGCCGGCTGCGACACCGCGACCGCGGTGCCCATGAAGGTGAGCGCCCAGGGCGATCTGCCCTCCACGTACTTCAAGGTCGTCACGGGCAAGGTCGGAACGGGCACGTGCGGAACGACGGTGGACAACTACGCCGGCTGCGTCATCGAGGTCGCCAACGCCACCGGGGGCGACCGGGGAGTGGCCACGATCGACTTCCTCGGACCCGCGGTCCGGGCAGCGACAACGCCCGTGGCGACCCACGTCAGTGGGCCGGCGGTGGTGGGCCGATCGGTCACGGTGGTCGTGACGGGCCGTAACTTCACCGCGGTGTCGCGGGTCACCGGCGGGGCGGGCTCGACGGTGCGCGTGACCAAGGTCACCCGGACCGCCCTGCACCTGACGATTCGGGAGTCGCCACGCGTGAGGCCGGGCACGTTCACCCTCGTCATCGTGTTCAAGAGCGGACGGACGGCACGGATCCGCTACCGCGTGAGCCGACCGATCTGACCTGACGGCGCGCGCGGCCGGGGTCGTCGCCCGTTACGGACTTCCCAAGAGCGCCGGGCTGGGGCCCGGGCCGAGGCCGGTGGTCACGGATCAGCCGTTACGGCGCTTCACGTCAGGCGTTACCGATCCGTTCCCGATCAGCCGTCGTCACGTTGGTGCGCCGGCCGGGACTTGAACCCGGAACCTGTTGATTAAGAGTCAAATGCTCTGCCAATTGAGCTACCGGCGCACGGGGAGTTTACACCGGCTCACGGCGCGTCGGCGCCGGTCAGGGCCGCTGGATGGCCTTGACCTCCAGGAACTCCTCGAGCCCGAAGGTCCCGACCTCCCGGCCGATGCCCGACTGCTTGTAGCCGCCGAAGGGAGCGAACACGTTGAAGGCGCCACCGTTGATCTCGACCTGGCCGGCGCGAATCTTGCGCGCGAACTCGAAGGCCCGCTCATCGGTGCCGGCCCAGACGCCACCGGCCAGGCCGTAGGCGGAGTCGTTGGCGATATCGA
>JAKABC010000140.1 GCA_021802025.1 Actinomycetes bacterium | reverse complement strand
GGGGCTGTGCGCGATCGAGCTCGTCGCGACCCGCCCCGAGCTCGCGCGCGCCCTGGTCCTGATCGACGTCACCCCCGGGGTCACGGCCGACAAGGCCCGCCAGATCACCGACTTCCTCAACGGTCCATCGAGCTTCGCCGACTTCGAGGAGATCCTGGCGCGCACGGTCGCCCACCACCCCACCCGGTCGGTGAGCTCGCTGCGCCGGGGCATCTTGCACAACGCCGTCCAGCGCGAGGACGGCTCGTGGGTGTGGCGCCACCAGCGCGGCGGGCCCCGCCCCCTCGAGGCGCCGGCCGGCATCGACCTGTGGGGACGGCTGGCGGCGGTGCGGGTCCCGGTGACCCTGGTGCGCGCGATGGGCCCGGGCTCGGTCGTCGACGACGCCGACGAGGCCGAACTCCTGCGCCGGGCGCCCACGGCGAGCGTCGTGCACGTCGAGGGGTCGGGCCACTCGATCCAGGGCGACCGACCGGTCGAACTGGCGGCCGTCTTAGCGAGTGCGCTCTTCTAGCTGGCGGGGGAGGGCTCGAACCTCCAACCTTCGGATCCAAAGTCCGCTGTTCTGCCGGTTGAACTACCCGCCACGGGCCGGTAAGGTGCCGTTCTTGCCCGATTCTTAGTGAATCGCCGTGGGCTCCTTACCCAGGACGCTAAGACTAGAGGCTGCCCGAGCCAGCGAGAGCCGTGACCGTACCCACCTCCAACCCCTACGTGGCCATCGTCGACGACGACCCGTCGATCCGCACGGCCCTGGGTAGGGCGCTGCGCATCGAGAACTACGACGTCGAGCTCTTCGAGGACGGCACCTCGGCGCTCAAGTCGGTCCAGCTGCGGGCCCCCGACGCGATCGTGCTCGACCTCCAGCTGCCCGACATCGACGGGCTGGAGGTCTGTCGGCGGATCCGCCGGGGCGGCGACGCCACGCCGATCCTGATGCTCACGGCCCGCGACGCGGTGAACGACCGGGTCGAGGGCCTCGACGTGGGCGCCGACGACTACCTCGTCAAGCCCTTCGACCTCGCCGAGCTGCTGGCCCGGCTCCGGGCGCTGCTGCGCCGACGGGTCGTGACCGAGGCCGACGGACAGGTCCTGCGCTTCGAGGACCTCTCCCTCAACCCCCAGACCCGCGAGGTCTTCCGCGGCCCGCGCAAGATCGAGCTCACCAAGATCGAGTTCGACCTGCTCGAGCTGTTCTTGGCCCACCCCCGCCAGGTCCTCACCCGGGACCAGATCCTCGACCTCGTGTGGGGCTACACCTTCGACTCGGGGACCAACTCACTGGCCGTCTACATCGGCTACCTGCGCCGCAAGCTCGAAGAGCGCGGTGAGCCCCGGCTCATCCAGACGGTGCGCGGCGTCGGGTACGCCCTGCGTACGGCGTGACCTTCCGCACCCGCGTCATCGCCGCGACGGTGCTCGCCGCGGCGATCGCCGTCGTCTTGGGTGGACTCGCGTCGTACCTCTCGACCCGCCACGCCCTGTTGAACGCGGTGGACGCCTCCTTGCGCCAAGACGCCCAGGCCCAGCACGACGCCGACGACCCCTACCGCGCCATCGGCTCGTTCACCGAGGTCGTCCTGCCCAGCGGACAGACCCTGCCCAAGTCCGACGTGCCGATCGACAAGACCATCATCGCCATCGCCAAGGGCCGGATGGGCGAGCAGCTGCGCACGGTGAACTTCGACAAGGGGACCTTCCGTGAGTTGATCGCGCCGCTGCCCGCCGGTTCCTACGTCACCTGTCCGACCGGGGTCTGCCAGATCTCCACCACCTCCGCCGAGGTCTTCGTGGTGGACATCACCGGCCAGATCGAGCAGCTCCACGAGCTCTTCACCACCTTGTTGCTGGTGGCGGCGGGGGGCCTCCTCGTCGCCTTCGGCTTGGGCCTCTTCCTCGCGCGCCAGGCCCTCCACCCCCTCGAGGAGGTCACCAACGAGATCGAGAGCGTCTCACTGACCAACGACCTCGAGCACCGCCTCGACGAGGGCGACAACGACGAGCTCGGCCGATTGCGCCGGGTCTTCAACGAGCTGCTGCGCTCGGTCGAGTCGAGCCAGGGCCTCCAGCGCCAGCTCGTGGTCGACGCCAGCCACGAGCTGCGCACGCCGCTCACGTCGCTGCGCACCAACGCCCAGGTGCTGGCCCGCCGCCCGGACCTCTCCCCCGAGGAGATGGCCCAGCTCACCACCGACATGATCACCCAGGTCGACGAGCTGACCGCCCTCGTGGGCGACCTCGCGGAGCTCGCCCGGGGCGAGCGCAGCGAGGGCGACGTGCGCACCCTGCGCCTGGACGACTGCGTGGACGAGTGCGTCGAGACCGCCCGGACCTACGCGCGCCCCCACGACCTCACCGTCGACGTCGAGTCGGAGCCCTCCTTTGTCGTCGGTCGCCAGGACCGTCTCGTGCGCGCCGTATCGAACCTGCTCACCAACGCCGTCAAGTTCACCCCCGAGGGGGGACGCATCGTGGTGCGCACGCGCGAGGGCTGGGTGTCGGTGTCGGACTCGGGCCCGGGCGTCGCGCCCGAGGAGGTGCCCTTCGTCTTCGACCGCTTCTGGCGCAGCCCGAGCGCGCGGGGACTGCCGGGCTCGGGACTCGGGCTCTCCATCGTCGCCCAGGTCGTCGACGAGCTCCACGGCACCGTCGAGGTCGACCGCGACCCCGAGCTGGGCGGCGCGCGCTTCACGATCCGACTGCCCGAGGTCGACGCCTCGGGCGTCGAGCGGTGATTTTTCGATAGTTCTTATCGAAGACTCCCCACCCCCTTAGCCCTCACCGCCAGGATGGACGCCTCTTCAACCCCAGGACGACGTGACCCCCTCACCGCGCACCCCCCACCAACGTGACCGACGCTTCGCGCGCGTGCGGCGCACCGCGGCCACCGTGCTCGTGGGCTCGGGCCTGCTCTCGGGGCTGATGGTCGGCTACCTCGCCGTGACGACGCGGCCCCTGTCGGCGACGGCGCCGCGGGTGGGTTCGGCGAGCCCGGCCCCTTCGACGTCGACCACGGCGCCCGCCGGCCCGGCGCCGGCCGCGGGATCGACCAGCTCACCGGCGAGCACTCCCCAACCGAGTTCCGCGGCGCCGACCACCACCACGGCGCCACCGACCACCACGACGACGACCTGCTACTCGACCCCCTCGGGGCAGGTCCTCTGTTCGTGACGACCACCACCTTTAGGGTGTGGGGGCTCAGCGCGACGCTCGCGGTCGAGCGCGACGACCAGTTCGATGACGCCCTCGCGACGCTCTGGCGCCACCTCGACGCGATCGACGTGGCGGCGAACCGCTTCCGCTCCGACAGCGAGGTGACCCGCCTCAACCACGCCGCGGGAGCGCCCCTCGAGGTCTCGGCGACCTTCGAGGACGTGCTCGCGGCGGCGCTGCGCTGCGCCGAGTGGACCGACGGGCTGTGCGACCCGACGATCCTCCCGGCGCTGATCGCGCTGGGCTACGACCGCGACTACGACGAGCTGGCCGGCGCCGGCGCGCCGGCGCTCGGCGACCCCCGGCCGGCCCCGGGGGTCGCGGCGATCAACTGGGACCGGGCGCGCCACCGCGTGGCGCTCTCCGACGGCGCCCAGATCGACTTCGGCGCCAGCGCCAAGGCGCTCGTGGCGGACCGGGTCGCCGACGAGGTGGCCGAGGGCGGCGGCGTCGTGGTCGAGATCGGCGGCGACGTCGCGGTGCGCGGACGCGGACCCGACGGCCCCTGGGCCATCGGGGTGAGCGAGTCGCTCGTGATCACCGGGCGTGAGGAGCGCGTGGCGCTCGAGAGCGGCGGGATCGCCACCTCCCCGAGCACGACCCGTACCTGGCGCGCCGGCGCGATGGTCGTGAACCACGTGGTCGACCCGCGCACCGGCCGCTGCGCTATGGGCCCCGTGGTGACCGCCACGGTGGCCTCGTCGAGCTGCGTGCGCGCCAACGCGCTGGCGACGGCCGCGCTGCTCTGGGGGGAGGAGGCCCCGTACCACCTGGCCCAGGCCGGGGCCGCGGCCCGGTTGGTGCGGGTCGACGGGTCCATCGAGTACGTGGGGGGCTGGACGCGCGAGGGAGCGGAGAGATGATCGCCCTCACCTCGCCCTACCTCTGGTACACGACCCGCGCGACGGGATTCGTCACGCTCGCCCTCTTCACCGTCGTCGTGACCCTGGGGACCCTCGTCGCCAACCGCGTGGGCGGCACCGTGGTCGGGCGCTTCGAGCTCAACGAACTGCACCGCTCGGTGTCGATGGTGGCCATGGTCTTTTTGGCGCTGCACGTGGCCACGACCGCCCTCGACACGTTCGCGCCCACGGGCTGGCTCTCGGTCGTGGTGCCCGGCGCCTCCCACTACCGGACCCTCGGGGTCGCCCTCGGCGCGGTGGCGATCGACCTCATGGTCGCGGTGTGGGTCTCGAGCCTGCTCAAGCGACGCGTCGCGCCCCGGTCGTGGCGCTTCATCCACTGGTTCAGCTGGGCGGCGTACGCCGCGGCGCTCGTGCACGCCTACGCGACCGGCACCGACGCGCGCCACGGCGTCGGCCTCTACGCCCTCCTCCTCGCCGGCGCGACGGTGCTCGCCGCGGCGGCGTGGCGGGTCCTCG